>JAUUZB010000076.1 GCA_030590185.1 Deltaproteobacteria bacterium | reverse complement strand
TGGGGATGGTATGAGCTGGACCGACGCCTATGCCAGTCTTCGTCTCGCCATTGCTGCCGTCGGTACCCCCACGACGCCGGCCGAGATCTGGATCGCCGAGGGATTGTACTTCCCGGTCGGTGGACCCTTTTTGGTGCGCAACAACGTACACCTATTCGGTGGATTCGCTGACGACGAATACGACGGTGCGCTGCGAGACCCCAGCGCCCATCCGACGGTGATCAGCGGTGACGTCAACCAGGACGACGCCGACCAGACCGATCCCAGTTGTGCTTGCCGCGACGACAACATAGGACCGCTCGTAGCGACCGACGGTGATCCGGTCGTCGCGATCATCGACGGGTTGGTCATCACTGGAGGCGACCTCGGTCAACCGGACGTCTCCGCCCCCTCCCTCGAGGATGGTGCTGGCCTGCGGGCGCTGGCCGGCAGCGAGCTGACGATCCGCAACTGCCGCTTCGAGCGCAACTCGATCGCATCGACGTCCGTGGGGGCAGTTGGCGCGGCCCTCTTCGCCAACGGCGCTTCCATCGAGATCCAAAACAGCACCTTCCTCGATAACTGGGCCGAACCCGGCGGCGCCGCAGCGCTATTTTTGGTTGGCAGCGGTAGCGCGCGTGTCCAGGACAGCCTGTTTGAAGACAACAGCGTGCACGGCGACCCCCAGGGCGATGGTGGCGCCATTTTCGCTGCCATCGGTGAACTCGAATTGCAGGACACGATCTTTCGCGGCAACAGTGCTCGCAGCGGCGGCGCCCTCTACTCGACGACACCGACCGTCACCATCGAGGGTTGCCGGTTCGAGGGCAACCAAGCATCGAACCCTGGCGATGGCGGCGCCCTCTATTTCTCAGGGTCGCCCGTCGTGCAGATCGGTGCGAGCCTGTTTGCCGACAACACCACCGGCGGCATTGCCTCGGGTGGGTACGGCGGCGCACTGAGGATCTACGGCGGCTCTTTGACCATGTCGAGCTCGCGCTTCTACGGCAACATCGCCCAGTACGGTGGGGCGATCGACTCGACCCTCACCCACTCGGTGGGGGTCAACCTCCTGTTCGACGGCAACCAAGCCGACGTAGGCGCCGCCTGGAGAACAAACGATGATGGAATTGCCGCTGCCAGCTTCGTCTGCCGGCAATGTACGGTGATTGCAAACCTCGCCTCCACCGGCAACGCGATCACCAGCTCTCTGAACGGCCCCTTCTCCTTCTACAACTCGATCCTCTGGGGCAACACGCCGACGGCGAGCATTGGCTTCAGCAATAGCACGCCGTTGCTTTCGCACGCCGTTTACCAGGGCAACTGGAGCGGAACCGCCGTCAGCGTGATCGATCAAGACCCGTTGTTCGCCGACGCCGATGGCGCCGACGGCCTCGCGGGCAATGAGGACGATTCGCTCGAGCTCACTCCCGGCTCTCCCTGCGTCGATGCCGGCCTCAACAGTGAGAGTGGCGGCATCACCACCGACATCACCGGCGCCCCCCGGGTCGTCGACTACCTCGGCGGTGGCGCATTGATCGACCTGGGAGCCTACGAGCTTGCGCCCTGAGTCGCTCCCGCCGCAGGTCTGACGGATCCTACTCTCCGGAGTGGCCTACCCGTTCGCGCCGCAAACCACCTCGACATCATCCACGAAGAAGGCGTCCGTGCCGGCTCCATCCCCGGCGCTGATCAGGCGGATCTGGAAATCGGAGCGGAAGGCGTTGGGGTCGGTGATGGTCCCGTAGCGTTGGCCGTACTCGGGATCCACGGTGTTGTCGCCATACCAGGTGTCCGCGATGACCCAACCGGCGCCGTTGTCGTATTCGATCTGCAAAAATGCAGCCGGATCCGGCACCGGGAATCCCCGCCGGCCCTGGTATTTCCAGGAGATCGCCCAGCAGTCGGTGGTGTCCAGAAGGTAGCTCATGGCAACGCCCCCTCCTCCCCCGAACCTCGAGGCGTTGGGATCGGAATGGTGTGGCAAGGCCACGACCGAGAAATCACCAGACACCGAGGACCATGCTGCTCCGCTCGGCGCCCCACTGGCAAAGTCATCGAACAAGAGGCCTGAGAAGACGCTGCCGTGACGGTAGGCCACCGTTACCTCGACATAGTCGGTGGCCACCTGGGCGTGCTCCCGTCGAGTGGAGTTGGCGATCGCCGGCGTGCTGGCGAGGTGCACGTCGTACTGATTGCCAAAGAAGAGACGACCCAGCGCGAGGGGATCGGTTTCGCTCCAACTGATGTCGTGGGGATCCGAGGTAGGCCAGGTGTGGGAGCCGAGCTCCGCCCAAGCGCCGAGCTGCCAGCTGTGAAGCCGCGCGCCGGGTTGGTCGGCTCCGCCGATGCCGCCGGCGCTCCAGGTGACCGCTACGGATTGGAGCGGGCAGCGGGTTGGATCGGACGCGCACGCCCGGGGCTCGGGCCCCCCGGCCGCGGACCAGACGACGGTCATGACCTGCCCGGGCCGAGCCATCCTGCCACCGTCCCAGAGCCAAGTCTCGTCATCCATGGAGCCATCATCGCCGCCAAAGAGAACGGCTTTTCCGCGGTTGGTGTCGTGCTCCAGGCTGTGCTGCGTGCGGGGCGAGGGGCCATTGCAGTTGGTGTTCAGGCCGCAGACCTGGCGCCACTGGTCGAGGTCGCTGTCCCACTCCCAGGTGTCGCCGAGCCGGCTGCCGTCGTTGCCACCAAAGAGAAGGGTCTTCTGGCGCAGGGAGTCGTAGGTCATGGCATGCTCAGCCCGTGCGCTCGGCCCGGTGCAACCGGTGGAGCCGCCACAGAGCTTGGTCCAGGCTCCGGCGGTGTTTTCCCACTCCCACATCTCGTCATCGTAGTCCGTCCCGTCGTAGCCGCCGAACAACAGGACGGTTTGGTCTATCGTGTTCCCGGCCATGGCGTGACGGCGCCGGGCGCTCGGGTGCTCCGCGGGGAGAGAGCAGGGCGCCGCCTTGCAGAGTTGCACCCATTCGGGCACGAGCCGATTCCATTGCCAGGTCTCGTCATCGTAGGTGGACCCGTCGAAGCCGCCAAAGAGCAGGGGCCGGCGGGGACTGTTGTCAAAGCCCATGGCATGGCCCCAGCGGGTCGAGGGACGGGCGCAGGATCCGATGCACAGCTGCTTCCAAATCGCTCCGTCCCAGACCCAGGTCTCGTCGATGGGATTGGCGATATAGCCACCAAAGAGCACCGCGTTGGATGCGTTGTCGTGGGACATGGCGTGTCCCCAGCGGTCGACGGGAACGCCCGTGGCCTTCTGATCCCAAATGGTCCCGTCCCACTCCCAGGTGTCATCGTGAAGCACCGAGCCGCCGTAGAGCACGTGCCGGCCAGCCACGACGGTGGCCGCGTGATCCACCCGGGCCGGTGGGCGGGCACACCCGGTGCCCGAGCAATCCACCACCCAGCTCGTGCCGTCCCACAACCAGGTGCTCGGCTCCACGACCGTCATGACGTCGTCGACGATGCCGCTGAACTGGACGGTGACCTCGCGGGCCCGGTCGTACGCCATGGCGTGCCCCCAGACCACCGGTCCCGGGCATCCGCCGCCGACGTCGCAAACCAAAAACCACTGCGACAGGACCGGGTCCCACTCCCAGGTCTCGTCGTTGGCCCAGCCGGTGTTGTCGAAGCCCGTGGTCATCACTACTCGCTCGCTGGCGCGGTCGTAGGCCATGGCCGACGCATAGCGGGCCGAGGGACCCGAGCAGCCGCTCGCGCCTCCGCAGACCAGCGACCAGTGGCCCCCGTCCCAGGTCCACAGCTCGTCATAGGGCGTCCCGCACACGCCGTCGAAACAACCGCCGAAGAGGAGCGTCTCCTGGCGCGTGCTGTCGTAGGCCATGGTCGCCCGGTGCCGGGCGCTGGGTCCGGTGCAGTCGCTCCCGCCACCACATAGAAGCGTCCAGGACGCCCCGTCCCAGGCCCAGAGATCATCGAGGATGTTCGCGTTGCACGCAAAGCTGGGATCGGCGCAGCCACCATGGAGCAGGATTTGGCCGCGGGCTTCGTCGTAGGCCATGCTGTGGCGCCACCGGCCGGAGGGACCGCTGCAGGCGGTGCCATCGCCGCAGACCTTGAGCCACTGCGAGCCGTCCCACTCCCAGGTCTCGTTGGCGTAGTTGCCGTTGTAGCCACCAAAGAGAACCGTCACGCCACGCCGCTCGTCAAAGGCCATGGCCGCCTCCTGGCGGGCATAGGGCCCCTCGCAGGCGGTGCCGCTTCCACAGACCTTGGTCCAGCTCCGGCCGTCCCACTCCCAGGTTTCGTCGTAGAGGGTCCAGAGGTCGTCCACGCCGCCGTTGACCACCACCCGGCCACGAGCGCTATCGTAGGCCATCGTGTGGAAGAAGCGCGACGACGGGGAGGGGGCGGTGAGTCGTTCCTGCTGCCATCGGCCGGTCCCCTCGGTGGAAGCGTAGTCCGCGTCCGCCAAGCCGACGGACGCGGGGTCGGTGAGCTCGTAGGTCTGTTCCTGGAACAGCGTAGACCCGAACCACCGCCGGTCATCGAATCGATGGGGGTTCTCCCAGGGGCTGCCGACAACCTTGCCGCCCATGGTCGCCGTCCACTCGACGTTGCGGACCATCGCAGCGTGGAGGCCGTTGCTCGAGTCGCCGTCGGCATCGCTGACGTTTCCGGCATCGTCGGCTTCGGCCACGTAGACCGCTTGCCGGTCGGCCCGGATGAGGTCCGCGGAAAATTCACCACCACCGCCGCCGGTGGCTCGGCCCACCTCGGCCGCGAGGTCGAGCTCGGTGCTGCCCGGGACCAAGGTGGACTCGGACCCGCCGTAGATGAGAACCGTGCCGTTCGCGGTCACCGAGGAAGGTCCGCCCTCGACGGTGAAGCGGGCCACGCCGTCCTGGGTGTCGTCCACCGGATCGTCGATGCCCCAGGGCTTGCGCAAATAGGTGATGCCACTGAGCGGTTGGGTGAGGGGCGGGAGCGGCGCCACGGTGTCGACGTTGATCCCCGAACCCGGCAGCGTCACGATCTGCGGGGCAGACTCGTTGCCGGCCACGTCGGTGAGGGTGACGGTGAGCGCATGGGCGCCCTGGATCAGAGCTGGGTTCGAGGCGCCGTTGATCAGCAGCTCGTACTCGAGCGGACCCTCGCCCGTGAGGCCGACCACGGTGCAGTCGAAATACGTGCTGCCGCCGTGGCTCACCTCGACCACCGGCTCCGCCGGTACCGTCGGGCAGGCGCTGGGCACCGACGCCTGGGTGAAGACCTCCTCTGAGGGATAGAGCTGCAGCACAACCATGGTGCTCCAGGTGACCGATTGCAGCTCGAAGGAGGTGAGGGGGTTGGGGACGCCCGTCGCGATGTCACCCGGGATGAGCTGCGACGTCGCGGCCACGACGTAGGGATCGGTGAAGTCGTACTTCACCTGCGCCGTGTTGTTTTCACCGCTGTTCCCCGCATCGTCAAACACCGTGGTCGACACGACTTTGGTACCGTCGGTCTCGGAGCCGTCAAAGGTGTAGACGCATTCGAAGTGGTTCGACCCCGCTGGTGACTCGGTGCAGGTCGCGGGCTGGCTCACGCCGATGCGGACGTCGGGCAGGCCGCTGAGGTTGGCCTCGGTCACGTCGAGGGAGACGGTGATGGTCCCGTAGGGGGCGGTCCGGTAGTCGAGGTTGGCGTAGTGCTTGCCACCGACCTCCACCGTGCCGGAGAGCGTGGGAGCCCCTACCTGGGGGGCGGTGGTGTCGACGACAAATGAGTCCGTGTCCGTGTGGGTGTCCGCGTCGTTGCCGGCGATGTCGGTTGCGTCGATGATGACTGTGAAGGTGTCGTTGATGCCGGCGGCCACCGCTTGTTGGTACAGGAAGGTCGGAGACGAGCCGCTCGGGCCCGACGCGAAAAAACCAGCCGGGCTGGTGCTCAAGGTCGGTTGTCCACCGCCGGTCAAGGGCTCGCTGACCGTGACGCTGTAGGCGACGATCTCGCCCGCCCGGAAGATCGTGTCCTGGGGAAAGGCAGCAATGATCTCGGGCTTGGTGAAATCGTAGATGACCGCCAGGTCCGTATTCTCTCGACTATTTCCCGCCGCGTCGAAGACCACGACGGAGATGGTCTTGGTGCCGTCGATCTCGGCGCCGTCAAAGGCGTAGATGCAGGTGTGGGGCGAGGGCGGGAGGGAGCAGGTGGCCACGCCGTCGGCGCCGATCCGAACCTCGGGCGCGGCGCTAGCCGGGTTGGCGTCGGACACCGAAAAGCTGACGTCGATGGATCCGTAGGGGCTAGTGACGTAATCGAGGTTGGCGTAGTGCGTGCCACCAACATTGACCGTCCCGGCGATGACCGGCGCCAGGATCTCAGGCTGGGTGGTGTCGACGATGAACGAGGCCGCGTCCACGTGGGGATCCGCCGGATTGCCCGCCACGTCCGTGGCGTTGATGGTGATGGTGTGGGTGCCCTCGATGGCCGCCGAGCTGGTCGCTTCGTAGATGAAGGTCAAGGGGCCATCGTTTTGTGGCGCGTCGGTGAAGATGCCGGCGGGGCTCAGGCTCGGATCGCCGGTGATGAGCTCGCTGACCGTGACCGTATAGAGGATCTGCTCAGCCCCCCTGTAGATCCCCTTCTGAGCATAGGCGTCGAGGACGGTCGGCTTGGTGAAGTCGTAGACGACCTCCAGGTCCGCTGCCTCGCTGCTGTTGCCGGCCGCGTCGACGACCAGGATGGACACGGTCTTGGCGCCATCCACCTCGCTGCCGTTGAAGGTGTAGTCGCAGGCGAAGTTGGGCGGCAACGGCGGCGTCGAGCAGACCGCGTTACCATCAATACCGACGCGCACGACCGGCGGGGTCGAGCCCGGGTTGGCGTCACTGAAGGCAAAGGCCACGGTCAGGACGCCAAAGGGCGCGGTCCGGTGGGTGAGATTGGCGTATTGCACGCCGCCAACGTCGACGGTTCCCGCGACGGCTGGGCTCAGGATCTGAGGCGGCGTGGTGTCGATGATCACGACGTTGGTGTCCACAAAGGTGTCCGCTGGATTTCCGGCGATGTCGATCGCGTCGACCGTAACGGTGTAGGTGCCCTCGAGAAGAGAGGTGGCGGTCCTCTCGTAGATGAAGGTCAAGGGACCGTCCGGCGTGGGCGGATCCACGAAGAGGCCCGACGGGCTGGTGAGGAGATCGGGATCGCCGATGCCGCCGAGGGGCTCGCTGAGGGTGACCGTATAGGTGACGATGTCGCCCGCCTTGTAGGCCACCTGAGAAACGTAGCCGTCCAGAACCTGGGGCTTGGTGAAGTCGAACACGATCTCGAGGGAGGTGTTGGTCATGCGATTGCCGGCCGCGTCATCGACGACGATGGAGACGACCTGGATGCCGTCGGTCTCGCTGCCATCGAACGAATAGGTGCAGTCGTAGTGCATCGGCGCCGGGGGCGTGGGCGGCGGCGTGCAGGTCGCCCACCCCTCGCCTCCGATGCGCACCTCGGGCTCGGCCGCACCGAGGTTGGCGTCGGTCACCGTAAATGAGACCACGACGTTTCCGAAGGGAGCGGTCCGGTGAGCGAGGTTGGAGAAGTGCACGCCACCGACCTCGACGGTTCCGGCGAGGGGGCTGGCGTCAAGGACGATCTCTGGGGGAGTCGCGTCGATGACGAAGGCATCGGTATCGACGTAGGGGTCGGCCACATTCCCAGCCACGTCGGTGGCGTCGATGGTCACGGTGTAGGCGCCCCCCGCGGTGGCGATACCCTCGTAAACGAAGAGCGGACCGTCGTTGCTGTTGGGCGTCGTGAACAACCCCGGGGGCGTGGTTGACAGGGTGGGGGCGCCGGTTCCAGCGAGTGGCTCGTTGACCGTGACCGTATAGATGACGTTCTCGCCCTGCCTGTAGATCGGCTTCTGGGAGGAGGCGGAGAGGACCTGGGGATCATCGAAATCGAACTCGATGATGGCCTGGCCGAAGCCAACGTTGCCAGCCAGGTCGGTTCCCTGCACCACGATGTTCTTGATGCCCGACGGGTCGGTTCCTCCCTCGGGGACCGGGACCGGATCGTAGGTAAAGGTGTAGTCGCAGGTACTCGGGAGCGGGTCCGGGGCGATCATCGGCTGGCCGTCCAGGGTGGCGGTGAGCACGCTGTTATTCTCGTCGCAGGTCACCGACAGCTCCACCGGTACGCCGAATCTGGCCTTGCCGTTGGCCGGCAGGATCGTTCCCATCGTGATGACCGGCTCCACGTTATCGACCTCAAAGGGCGGGGTCTGCTCGAAGGTGAAATCAACTCCGGCGATGCGGGTGGCCTGGTTGCCCGCGCTATCCTGCAGCGCCACGGTGGCAACGCCGAAGTCGCCGGCCGGCGTGCCACTAGAAACCGCCAGGGCCCAGAGGTAGTTGAACCCATCCCGCGGCAACTCCACGAATCCAGGGTTGCCCCCCGGGGCGAGGGCGCTATCCCAGGTCAACACGGGCTGCATCGCGAGCTCTTCGTTGACCGTGACGGTCAACAGGGCGGTGATGCCGTTGCGGGCGGCGGCGGGTGAGAAAAAGGCATTCACCAAGCCCGGCTCGAGGGCGTCGACGCTGGCGCCGGCACCCTCCACGAGGATGTTGTCGGAGTTGCCCAGCAGATCGGTGAGCTGAACCAGGATCTGGTGGGAGCCCACCAGGCCCGTGCCCTGAACCGGCAGCTCGAATTGATACGAGATCCCAGCGTCGGCGCATGGGGGCGTGGTCGGGGTGGTGGCGGCGTCCATCACGAAGGGGCCGAGGTTGACGACGGGATCCTGACCGAGGGACTCATTGGCATCGAACCAGACCACCAGGGTGTCGGTGGCCAACAGATCGGTCTTGTTCTGGCAGAAACCGACGATGGTCGGGGGCGTGCCATCGAGACGCAGGCCCTCGAGGTTTTCGTCATTCGTGGCGTTGCCGGCTGCGTCGGCGATGCCGGACAGTACCAAGGTATAGGCGCCGTCCTCGCCGATGCCCACCGGGTGTACGAAGGTGAGGAACGGACCCTCGTTGTCGCTGAGAATGAACGGGATGGGGCTGGCCCCCCCGGTGGCGTCGAGACTCGGTACGCCTGCGGGCGGCTCGCTCAAGGTGGCGCTCACCGTGATCAGCTGGCCGGGCCGCGCCTCCCGAGGAACCACGTCGTACAACTCCAGGGTGGGGGCGGTGAAATCGAGGTTGACCTCCCCGGCGCGCAGCACCGCCGAGTTGTCGGCTAAATCAATGGCGTGGATCAGGACCTCATAGGTTCCCTCGGCGCCCTCCGGCGCGCCCATCCCCGGTGCGTATTGGTAGGCGTGTGACAGAAGATCCGAAGTCACGACCTCCCACTCGCTTTCGTCCGCGGCACCCGCCCCCGAGAGCACGACCGTCAGATCCGAGACGGCCTCGTTCAGGTCAAAAGAAAGAGCTGCCGAGGCACCGCGGCGGATTTCGGTGAGCGAG
>JAUUZB010001166.1 GCA_030590185.1 Deltaproteobacteria bacterium | reverse complement strand
GGCGAGCTCCTCCAACATCGGCAGGGGCGAGCCGGCCGGTATCCCGAGGTGAATCGGGAGTTGACCGTGCATCTGTTCGGCAAAGGTCTCCGGGTGGATCGCCGATTGAATGCGCGAGGAGCCAACCAGCACGACGCTGTCCTCACCTACCCGTGAGCGGGCCGCGACCCACGCCTCCTCGGTTTCGCGAATTGAAGGCACGAAGCCCTGGGCGCGCCAGGTCATCTCCCAGGCCAACAGGGCGACCACCACGATGCCCATGGTGACCAACCAGGTCCGGCCCCAGCTACCGGCGGGCGGCTCAGAATTGGAAGTAGATGAAGGCACGGTCTTCTCCGGGCACCAGGGCAAGGGTGATCAGGGCAGTGGCGAGTAGGGCGGCGCGGCCGGGCCAGGGGATCCGGCGCCAGAGGTCCGCGGGTGCGAGGTTGCGGCAGGCGACGTGGGTCGCGACCAGACCGGCGTTGATCAGGAGCACACCCAGGGCGGCGGCGTCGCGGATCTCGAGTCCGAGGGGCTCGCCGAAATCCGGCAACAACATGGCGGCGAACAGGTTGTGGGCGCCGGCGAGGCTCTCGGCGCGGAACAACACCCAGGTCAGGCAGACCAGGCCGTAGGTCAACAGGATCAGTGGCGCGCGGGTGTACCAGCGCCGGGGGGCCAGGTGCCCGAAGCGGCTGCGCAGCCAGCGCTCGATGATCAGGTAGAAGCCGTGCATCCCTCCCCAGGCGACGAATCGCCAGGCCGCGCCGTGCCACAGGCCGCCGAGCAACATGGTGATCGCCAGGTTGAGGTAGGTCCGCCACGGCCCGCGGCGATTTCCACCCAGCGAGATGTAGAGGTAGTCGCGCAGCCAGGTGGAGAGCGAGACGTGCCAGCGCCGCCAGAAGTCAGCGAAGCCGAGGGCACCGTAGGGACTCTTGAAATTGTCGGGCAGGCGGTAGCCGAGGGTGAGGCCGACGCCGATGGCGCACAGGGAATAGCCGGAAAAGTCGAAGAAGATCTGCGCCGAGAAGGCGAGGGTGCCCAACCAGGCCGCGGCCGAGCTGACCGGTCCATGCAGGGCGGCGCGGAAGACGGTGTCGGCCACGCCGGCGAGGGCGGCATCGGCGAGTACCGTTTTTTGGAACAGCCCGATGGTCAGCAGGGTCAACCCCCACCCTATTTGGTCGCCGCTGGCGCGACGCGGCTCCCGGCATTGCGGCAAGAACTCGGCGGCGCGCACGATGGGCCCTGCCACCAGTTGCGGGAAGAAGGTGACGAACAGGGCGAAGTCGAGCAAGGAGGGCCAGGGTTTGAGGCGGCCCCGATAAACGTCGATGGAGTAGGAGAGGGTCTGGAAAGTGTAAAAGGAGATACCCACCGGCAGGATGATGTCGAGCTCGGGCGGCGCGTAGTGGATCTCAACGGCCGCCAGCAGACGCGCGAAGGCCTGCCCGGCGAGGGCGGCGTACTTGAAGTAGCCGAGGAGCCCTAGGTTGACGATCAGGCTCAGCGCCAGCCAGGCGCGGCGGCGTCCCAGGGAGGGGGCGCTGGCCATCCGGCGGGCGGCGATCCAGTCGACCGCGGTCGAGATCCAGATCAAGAGAACGAAGGGCGGGTTCCAGGCGGCGTAGAACAGATAGCTAGCGACCAGCAGCAGGGCCTTGCGCTGGGTCCAGTCGCGCAGCAGGCGTTCGCTCGTCCAGAGGATGGCAAAGAAGCACAGGAAGGTGAGGGAGCTGAAGACCATCGGACTGGGCCGCTCGGGGATCTGTTGCCCAATACGAGTCCGGGGGCAAGGGACAGGCCTCGCGGGCCCTGGTGGGCCCCCGGACCCTGGTGTAAATTCACGGTCCCGGCGGTCATCGCTGACCGCCCTCTCGTTGGAGTGACCGATGGCGAGCCCGATCAAGTTGCAAGTGGTTATCCCGTTTCACCAACCGATCAACGTTAGCGACACCGAGCTCGAGACGGCGATCGAGCGCTGCTACGCGCCGTTGGTCGATGCCATCGCCGCCCGACCCCATGCCCGCATTTCTGTTTATTTCACCGGCCACCTTCTGGATTTCCTGGCCGGTCGACGTCACCCCTTGTTGACCAAGCTCAAGGAGCTGGTCGGCAGCAGTCAGATCGAGGTTCTCGGCGGGCTCTTCCATGGCGGGGTGCCCGCGCTTCTTCCCGAGTTAGACGTGCGGGGCCAAGTGGAGATGATGGGAGGCTTCTGGGAGTCCTACGTGGGCAGCTCCCCCAAGGGCTTCTGGCTCCCGGAGATGGCCTGGAGCGTGGAGCTGCCGCGCCTGGTGATCGATTCCGAGCTGCATTACGGCTTCGCGGCCACCTCACAGCTCACCCCGTCACCGCGGGAGGGCTCTGGGCTCGGGGTGATCGAGCGGGGCGAGGCCAGCCTCGGAGTCTTTGCCGTGGACGCGCCGTTGTCGCGCGGTCTGCTCTCCGATGACGTGGATAGCTGGGTGGAGGCCTTGATCGATCGCGCCGGCGCCGGCGGTCCGAACGCCGTGGCGCGGATCACCACCGTGACGGTGCGCGCCGAATCGTTGGG
>JAUUZB010001023.1 GCA_030590185.1 Deltaproteobacteria bacterium | reverse complement strand
TCATCTCCTTCTTGGTGCGCGCGAACACCTGCGTCACCTGCTCCACGAGGCCATTGATGTCGGTGAGCCGCACGTCGTACCTGCCCCGCCGGGCCATGCCGAGCAGCTGACGGGTCAAGGTGGCGCCGCTGGTCACCATCGCTTCGATGGTCTCGACGTCGGTGTAACGCGGATCCCGTTCATCCATGTCGAGCCGCATCAGGCTGGCGCTGCCCTGAATCGCCATCAGGAGGTTGTTGAAGTCGTGGGCGATACCGCCGGCCAGGGTGCCGATCGCCTCCAGCTTACGAGACCGCGCCAGGTCCTGCCGCAGCCGCTCGCGCTCGGTGACGTCGACGAAACAAAGCAGGGCACGCGGCCCACCGGGTGCTTCCAACAACAGGGTTGCCTGCATCAACAGCTCGAGGCGCTCCCCGGCCAGGGTCCGGTTGACCGTCTCGCACTCGAAGTGGCTATCGCCCGTTTGCAGGGCGGCCAGTACCTCGACGAACGCCGACGCCGACTCCGGGTGCATGACGCGATCCAGAGAGCGCACCAGCTCACTCTTGTCACGGGCGCCGTAGAGGCGCACCGCCGCCTCATTGACGTCCATAACGATGAGGCTGTTGGCGATCTCGGCGAGCCAACCCGGGTGAGCCGCGGCGTGGGCTACGACGTCGGTGACGCCATTCGCCTCGAGCTCGTTGACCGCCGCCACCGCTGCCGTGATGTCCTCCTCCCAGATCGCCACCGCCGCCGCGTCGAAAATGGTGCGATAGCGCTGCTCGCTGCCGCGCAACTCCGCCTCGGCCTGCTCCCGACGATGAGCCTCCTCGGTGAGGGCAACGTTGGCAGCTGCCAGATCGCGGACCTGCTGTTCCTCACCGCTGAGCAGCTGCTCGAGTTTGCTGCGCAGGCCATGGAAGAAGATCAGGAGCCCGGCGACCACGATCGCAAACACCAAGCCCGACACCGCCCAGGCTTTGGGATCCATCGATCTCTCGATGGCGGTGTGTCCCGGGGGCATCAGCCCGGCCGACATGAAGAATCCCACCACCGCCAAGGTGGACAATCCGAGCAGCCCGAAGAGGAGACCGCTGCGCAAGCCGAAGAGCACCAAACTCAAACCACTGGCCAAGATGAGCAGCGGGATCCCAACCCCTGCCAACCCGAGTCGTGATAACCCGACCATGCCCAAAAGAAAGACCGTCCCGGTGAGCACCCCGGCACGCACCGGGACCGACAGGCGCGTCAGCAATAGCGCCCCCGCCGCAAAGACACCGTAGCCGGTCAGATAGGCGATCGCGTACTGCCATTGCCCGTCGCTGGCCGCCGACCAGGCACCGAGGGAGACCGCAAGCCCGCCCAGCATCAAGAACGGCAGGTTGGATCGGTCGAGGATCTGCCGCCGGACCTCGACCAGCTCCGGCCGGTCAGTCTCAGCAGCCAACAGATCGGTCAGGCGAAAAACCGGCATCATGGGATGACCTCCCCGGCGAACGGGCACCGCCGCATCCAAAACACTTTATGGCGAGGAAACCAGGGCACCGCTAGACGAATTTGGAGACGAGACTCTCGCCGCGGATGCTTGCGGATGCTACCGCGCTCCCTTAACGTGGCCCGCGGAGGTCCCAGATGACCCGTTGTACCGTTGCCATCTCACTATCCCTGTGCGCCCTGGTTAGCTGCAGTCCGACCGCGCCTGGGATCCAGATTGACCTCACTAGCCTCCAAAGGGCGGCGGCCCAGGAGGGGCTCAGCATCGATCGGATTGAGCTGCGGGTCACGGCCGTTGATCTCGACGAGCCGATCGTCGCGGCGATCGAGGTCGACGCGGCGGCCTTCGATCTCCAGGTACCGGCCGGCTCCAACCGCGAGGTGCAGGTCGAGGCCTTCACCCTGACGGAGGCCGGCGACGAAGTGCCGCTCTATTGGGGCTTGGTGACGATCGACGTTCCGGCGAACGACGTGATCGACGTGGTGATCCCGATCTTCCCCGCCGGCCAGGTGAACGGTGAGGTACGACGGGTCGACGATGAGCCGCTCCCGGACATTCTCGACTTGAGGTTTGTCGCGGTTGAGACGACGGCCGGCTTGCCCGCCAGCCGTAGCGCGGCGCTGAGCGACGGTTGGTTTGGGCTAACCCTCATCGAGGGTAACCATGGCGCTCTGATCGGATTCAATGCCGACGGGCTCGTGTTGCCCCAACCATTGACGGTCGACATCGAGCGAGGCAGCGCCACGGAGATCGACATCATCCTCGTGCTCCCGGATTACTGCGAGCCCGGCGCCGGCAACGGGACAGACAGTGACGCCGATGGGGTGCCGGACCTGTGCGACCGCTGCCCGAACGACAACCCCAACGACACCGACTTCGATGGGGTGTGCGATTCGAGCGACCCCTGCCCGGTGGACAACCCGGACGACGCCAACCAGGACGGTGTCTGCGACTCCGAGGAACAACCGCCCGGGAGCCTGAGCGTGGCCGACGCCCAAGGCGACGAGAACCCAACGAGCCTGAGCTTCACCGTTACCCTGAGCGCCGCGCTCGAGGAGACGGTCAGCGTGGCCTTTGCCACCCTCGACGACACGGCCAGCTCGGTAGACGACGCGGATTTTGTCGCTGCCGGTGGGGTGCTCACCTTTGAGGCCGGGGAGACCGAAAAAGTCGTGGAGGTGATCCTGGTCGACGACGCCCTCGACGAAGCGGATGAGACGTTCTTCCTCGAGCTCTCGGCGCCACAGGGCACGACCATCACCGATGGCCAGGCGATCGGCACGGTTATCGACGACGACCCGGAGCCGAGCCTGATGATCGCTGACGTTGCGGGCGACGAGAACGCCGGCCTCCTATTCTTCGCGGTCAACCTCAGCGCGCCGAGCGGCCGGACCGTGAGCGTGGACTACGCCACCAGCGCGGGGACCGCCCTGTCGGTCG
>JAUUZB010000458.1 GCA_030590185.1 Deltaproteobacteria bacterium | reverse complement strand
GGGACGCTAGCGGTGCAGGCCGGCAAGGGCGGGGTCGTCATCAATGAGAGCCGTTCACACACTGTCGTGATTGTGGGTTCCGTTGACCGCGCCGGCACGCCCCTGGCATGTGCGCGCCCGCACTGCGCCGCCTGCCACTTGGGGCGGCGGCACCGCAGAGCGCCACGCACGGCCAGGGGCGCGCCAGCGCTCTATTGGTCTCCTTTGTCTCCATTTGTCTCCAGCGCTCTTCATTGGCTTCCGTGGCCCCGTTGGTCTCCAACGGTTCTCGAGGCAACGCGTCACGAAGCAGCAATGCGATCCTCCCCTCGCTGCCCCAGCAACGGCGGCCGGAATGCCTCCGAACGATCGCACCCACACCAGCGGCCCCATGAGCCCTCCGGTCGGCGGGCGTGGGCGGCGCTGTGCGCTGCTACTGTTGCGCCGCGCCCCTTGGAACCGCGAGTCGCGCAGTTCGAGCGTCGACTCAACCAGGCAGAACCAAAACCAGGACCAGAGGTCGACTGCCTCGCCGCCCGCCGACTCCCCTACAGCTTCGGCCGGCGGAAGGTGAACGGATAGGTCACCTGGGCTGCCCCGCCCTTGGGCGACGGGAAACGCCAGGTGCGAACCACGTCGCGCAAACAACGCACCAGACTGGTCGAGCCGACCATGTCGCGCAGGACCTTGACCGTCATCACCTTCCCCTGGGCGTCGATCGTCCAAAGCAACTCGACCCGCCCCTCGGCGGTTGGGTGCGTCTCGAGCAGCTCGGTGTAGCAACGATAAACCTGACGGGTCTTCGTGTTGACCACCTTGCTGACCTGACTCTTGCTGAGCGTGCCGAGTGGATGGATGCCCATGAGGTTGGGCGCCTTGCTGACCACGCCCTTGGCCGGGGCGCCGTGTAGGACGCGACGACTGCCGCGGTTCGCTTGGCCGGGGGAGAGTTTGAGCTCCGGCAGATGGCCGATCATGCCGAGGACCTTGAAGCTGTCCACGGTCACCTGTTCACGGGGCGGAACCGGTGTCGGACTCTCGGCCTCGGGGGTATCCTCCTCCGACCCGGGCGGCGCCTCAGTCTGGGCGTCGGACTGCTCGGCCCGCAGCACCCGACGATGTTTCTTGAGATCCGGCCGGTGTTTCGGCGCCTCAGCCTCCGGCTCCGGATCCGGTGGAGGAGTGGGGGGAGGAGGCTCAGGCTCTGGCTCCGGTTCAGGCTCCGGTTCAGGCTCCGCCTCGAGTAGATACTCGGCGTGAATCCACGCTTCCTGGCCATCGGGGGCGAGGTGGGCGAACGGATCCAGGGTCGTTGGGACCGGCAGCGCGGCCACCGCGGTGTGCACCAACAACGAGCCGACCATGGCCAACCAGCCGATCCTGCTCGGCAAGACACTCCGCAGGTTGAACGGCTGGCGCTCGAGCCGCGGCAGGCGCACACAGCGTACGTACACCGAGAAGGTCCCGTGGCGCACCTCCACCTGATCCTCCCACTCGGCAACGCAGCTGATCAACCCGGCGATGCGCTGCACGTCGAGCTCCCGCTCCCCGCGGTGGAAGATCGTCCAGCTCGGATCGTCTGGCCGCTGGATCAGGTACTCCCCCTCCTCGAGATAGGCGACGAGCGGGAAACACTCGTCGGTTGGTCGCGTGAACCAGCCCGGCTGCCCGCCCCACCAGTAGGACTGACCCGGCCGCAACAGCGCCACGCGGTGGACCTTCTCGCCCCAGGCCTCGATCACCTCCACCGCCAGGGCGCCCTCCTGGGTGCCGTAGAGCAGGCCGTTGGCCTCATCTTTGAGGCGCAACACCAGCGGCTCTACGTCCGGAGGTGTCGAGTAGTCCTCATCCTCCTCGTCATCGTAGATATCGGCGGTGAAGGGCCGACGCCGCCCGGTCTCCCGGCGATGGGCGAGGCGATTGAGCACACTGCCGACGGCCTCCTGCGGCTCCGGCGTGGGGTCACCGTCGGCGTCGCGGTCCGACGGCAACGCGTGCTGGGCGGTGACGTTGGTGATCTCCTCGCGCCCGTCCTGCGCGCCTGGATCGAGGTCGCCCTCCTCCAGGTAGTCGTCCCAGCCTCCACCGATGGTGTCGCGCTTGGCCGGTTTCTTCTCGGGCGCGGTCTTGGCGGTCGCGTCGATCCAGCGGTAGGCGAACTCGAAGCCGGGCACCGCCATCACGTCGCCCGGCGCGACCTCTACCTCCGTCTCCCGTTTGCCGTTCACCTTGAAGCCGTTGCGGCTACCAGCGTCGATCACCCGCACCGAGTTGGGGTGGACCTCCAGGGTGAGATGGATGCGGGAGATGTGCTTCGAGTCGAGCTGGATCGTCGCCTTGGCATCGCGACCGAGGGTCGCCTGACCAACGCCAAGCTTGACGATCAAATACGGTTCCCCGGCCTCGCGGATGGCGAGCTCGATCCGGGGCCCGCCCTTGCTGCCGGTTTCACCGCTGTTGTCTCGCCGCTCCCTGCTCACCGCGCCTCGAATATAGCAGCTGCGTGGCGGCGGTCCGAATCCGTGGCTGGGTTCGGACCCGCGGTCGTGGGTTCAGTCTCACCCCGGCACCGGGTAAGATGGCGGCGATGCGTGCACGTCTAATCATCCCCCTCTGCTCCGTGGTCCTGGTCGCCTGCTTCACCGGCCACCCTGACCTCCCCCCCCCCAAGGTCCCGACCCACCCAACCGTGGAGGAGTGGCCGGACGCCGGCGCCGTGATCACGGACGAGACCGCTACCTTGACCTATGAGCTGATGGATGTCGGTGAGAGCCAACGCTTCGCCGGGGTGTTGGTCCATCGCCTGCAAATCAAGATCCTCTCCGAGGCTGGCCTAGCCCAGGCCCGCTTCGAGCTGCCCATGGATGGTTTCTCCAGCATCTCGCGGGTGGTGGCCCGCTCCGTGGATCGCTTCGGCGGGGTCACCTACATGGAACCGGACGAACCGCGGGCGGTGCGTCGGGGTAAGCCCGGCCACGACGCGCCAGAGCTCAAGTACCTGGTCTTCAAGGTACCGGACGCCTCGGTCGGCGGCGTGATCGACGTGCTCTACACGCGGGTCTACACAGAGGCGATGCTCGTGCCGTCCTGGTCCTTTGGCGGCCCCCTCCCCAAGCTGCGCTCCGAGTACTCGATCGCCTTCGGGCCCGAGGTGAGGATCGACATCCGCTTTGGGCGAGGCGCGAGCATCGTCGACGTTCAACCGCTGCGCCGCGAGCTGCCCGAGGGCTACACCCGCCTGGTCTTCGTTGAAAAGGACATCCCGGCCTACTACGGCGAGCCCTGGGCGCCCCACCCCACCTGGACGACGGCCTGGGTGGCGAGCGTCATCGTCGATGGCAAGATCGGAAAGGACACGCAGCGGCTACGCACCTGGACGGACGTGGCCGAGCGGGTGCGCGAGGCGATCGAGCGGGTCGGGACCACCGAGGTCAGGGGCAGCCCGGAGGAGCGCTACGCCAAGGTCCGCGACAGCCTCTCCGGGCTAGACGACATCGGGCTCGGCGTGCGCGCCGGCACCTGGGCGAGTAATCTGATGTCCGGATCGCCGGCCTGCACCCGCGACGCCGGCGCCTTGTTGTACAACGTCCTCGAGGACACCGACGCCAAGGTCTTCCCAGCGCTGATCACCGGCCCCAAGGGCCCGGCGGTCTCCGAGGGCTTCCCCTCCCTCTACGGTTTCATCCGGCTGGTGGTGGCGGTCGACGTGCGCGATGAGGTCGCTCGGGACCCGACCTGCACAGAGGACCCCGTCAGCCGCGGCTTGCTGTGCAGCGTGCCGACCGACTCCTATGCCTTTTTGGATCCGCTGTGCGCCGGCTGCCGCTACGGGGAGCTGCCGACCGAGTACACCGGCGGCCGTGCCCTAGTGCTGCTGCCCGAAGAGGGCCCCAAGTGGATCGACATCCCGGAGGATCCACCGGAGCGCAATCGTACCCTGGTGCAGTTCAAGCTCGCCCTCGACGTGGACGGATCGCTGGTGGGCAACATGAACGGCGAGCTGACCGGCGCGCCGGCCCGGCGCCTGCGCCGCGGCTTGACGCGCAACGGGGACAAGATAACCGACACGCAGCGCAACGCGGTGGTCAGCGAGGTGCTGCTCGGTCCCAAGGCTGGGCTCGCCCTGAGCGCCACCAGGATCATCGGGCTCGACAACCGGGATGAGCCGCTGACCGTCGAGGCTCAGGTCACGGCCAAGGCCGAAAAGCTCGGCTTCGAGAAGTTCCGGATCAATCCCCGCCAGGTTTTTGGCGCCGCCATGCCCGGCCGCTGGCGCAGCTCACGACGCACCACCGCTATCCTCGACACCCCCGCCTGGTACGAGGCGGTCGCCTCCATCCAGCTGCCGGTGGGCTACGACGTGCTCGAGGATCCGGTGGCCAAGCTGGTCACCCCGTTCGCGGAATACGCCTCCGGCTTCGCCCTGCGGGGGCGGACGCTGAATTTCTCCCGACGGTTGGTGATCCGTAAACACTTCGTGCCGGCGGACGAGTGGCGGGAGGTGAGTGAGCTGTTGGCCAAGGTGCGCGACGTAGAGGAGAACGGCATCCCGGTCTTCTTAGCCGAGGGCGTCGAAGAGTCGGACTAACGGCGCCCTAGGTGGAGAACTTTCGCCACAGGGCCTCAAATTCGTTGAGGAAGCCGGCCACCAACTTTCGCTCGTCGGTGACCAGGACGTTCTCCCGGTTCGCGGTGAAGGCGCTGCGGGTCCAGTTGTAGCTGCCGCTGGCCAGCAGGCGGCGGTCGAAGATCGCGAACTTGTGGTGCATGTGACTCGGATCGTCGTCGAACACCACCGGTACCCCCGCCCGCTTCATGTCGTGGGTATCGGCGCCGAGGTCAT
>JAUUZB010000587.1 GCA_030590185.1 Deltaproteobacteria bacterium | reverse complement strand
GGGACTCCAGAAGTTGGCTCTCGATCTGCGCGCGCAGCTCGTGCGGCGAGAGCGCGCTGGTGTCGATGATCTCCTCGGCCAGCTCGCGCAGCGGGAGGAGGAGCTCGACCTCGCGGTCGAGGCTGCGTTGGAGGCCTTCGCCGCGATCTAGCGGGTGCGGCCGACGGGTCTCCGAGTAACGGCGCTGCAGGGTTTCCCTTCGTGCCTCAAAATAGACCACGCGCACCGGCTCCGCGCCTTGGCGGAGCCGTTGCACGACCTCCGGCGCGTCCTGAAGACCCCGGGCCCGAACGTCGATCACCACCGCTAGGTGATCGACCCCGGCCGCCTCGCGGGTATTGGCGATCAACTCCTCGAGCATGCGTGGGGGAAGGTTGTCGACGCACAGAAAACCCTGGTCCTCCAGGGCGTGCAGGGCGGTCGACTTGCCCGATCCGGACTGGCCGGTGAGGATGGTCACCGACAGGGCCATCACTCTGATCCGTCCGGCGGGGCGTCCAGCCGACCTGCGCGCAGGCGGCGCTCGAGGGTCTCCTTGAACTCCCGGGCGGAGTGATGCCCCTGCACCTTGAGCAGGTGATTGCGCGCCGCGACCTCGACGATGGAGGCCACGTTGCGGCCCGGCCGGATCGGCAGGCGGATCTTCGGGATGTTGACCGACAGGATCTCCTCGGTAACCTCGTCGATGCCGGTGCGATCGTATTCGACGCCGCTCTTCCAGTCCTCCATCTCGACTAGGAGCTCGACCCGCTTCTTCTCGCGCACCGCGGCGGCCCCGAACAGCTCCTTGACGTTGATGATACCGAGGCCGCGCACCTCCATGTGGTGGTGCGTCAACGGCGAGCCCATAGCGAGTAAAACACGGCCCTGCTGTTTGAGCAGCACGACGTCATCGGCCACCAGGCGGTGACCGCGCAGGATCAAGTCGAGGGCGCACTCGCTCTTGCCGATGCCACTCGGCCCCACCAACATGACGCCAACGCCAAAAACATCGACCACCACCGCGTGGACGCTCGCCTCCGGGCTCAGGTGCTCGTCGAGAAAATTCTGAACCCGGTTGATGAACGAGTTGGTCGGCAGGGCGGTGTGAAAGACCGGCACCCCCTCCTGCTCCGCCGCCTCCAGCAACCTCTCGGGGAGGTCGATGTTGCGGGTCACCACCACGCAGGCGAGCTCAGTGCAGCCGATCAGACCCTCCAGCGCGGTCGCCCGCTGCTCGGAGTTGAGGCTAGTGAGATAATCCATCTCGGTCTGACCGAGCACCTGCACGCACTCCGGTCGCACCGATTCGAGGTGACCGGCGATAGCCAGACCCGGACGCTGAACGCGCGGAATGGCGATGGTGCGACTCAGGCCGGCCGCACCCGCCACCAACTCGACGCCCAGATCATACTCGTGGTCACTCCCCAGGACCTTGACGAGGATCTTCATGGCGCCAAACTCACTGCTTGTCGTCCTCGTCGACAAAGGCGCGGAAGAGCCCCTCGCCATCTGCTTCGGAGAGGAGGGTGTTGCGGAAGCTCTCGTCCTTGAGCAGGCGAGAGATCCGTGCCAGCGCCTTGAGATGCATGCCGGCCGAATTCTCCGGCACCAACAGGGCGAAGATCAACTTCACCGGCCCCTTGTCGATGGCGTCGAACGGCACCCCCTGTGGCGCGCGCACGAAACAACCCACCAAGTACTCGAGTCCGGAGAGCTTGGCGTGCGGGATGGCGACGCCGCCGCCAACCCCGGTGGAGCCGAGGCGCTCGCGGTTCATCAGGCTCTCGAAGACCGAGTCGGCGGTGGCCGCCAACGCCGAATGGTCGGCCAGGCGCGAGGCGAGAACTCGGAGGAGCTCCTCCTTGGAGCCGGACTGGCAGTCCCCGATCACCATGCCCCGGTCTAGAATGTCGCTAATTCGCATGGTTGCCTCCGCCGGTCGATCGCGGTCGGTGAGCCCGACGCGCCGGCTATTCCACTAGAAGACCTGCTTACGCTTCGATGAGGAGGGGATACGCAACATCTCGCGGTACTTGGCGACGGTGCGCCGAGCGATATCGATATCCTTGCTCTTGAGCAGGTCGGCGATTTTTTGGTCGGAGTACGGCTTGCGCGCGTCCTCATCGTCGATGAGGCGCTTGATGTGGTCACGCACCGATTCCGAAGCGATGCTCTCTTTGCCGATGCGGTTGATCGAGGAGTTGAAGAAGTACTTGAGCTCGTAGATCCCGCGCGGCGTGTGGACGTACTTGTTGGTGGTGACCCGCGAGATGGTCGACTCGTGCATGCCCACGTCGTCGGCGACGTCCTTGAGGATCAGCGGGCGGAGGTGCGCGACTCCCTTGTTGAAGAAGTCGGCCTGGAATTTGAGGATACTCTCCATCACCCGGTAGATGGTGCGTTGCCGCATGTGGATGCTGCGGATCAACCAGGCGGCGCTGCGCAGGCGTTCCTGCAGGTAGGACTTGGTGTTGCCCCCCGCCTGGGCCATGGCGGTGCGGTAGTAGCTGGAGATGCGCAGCTTCGGCAGGCCGTCCTCGTTGAGCAGGATGACCCACTCACCACCCACCTTGGTGACGTGGATGTCGGGCGTGATGTACTGCGGCTCCTTGTCGGTGAAGGCACGACCCGGCCGCGGCTCGAGGCTAGAGATCAAGCTCACCGCTTCGCCGATGGCGCTGAGGTCGACCTTCAACGCCTTGGCGATGGCGGTGTAGTTGCGCCGCTCGACGCGGTGCAGGTGCTGATCGATGACCGCGAGGGCGACGGAGGCCTCCGGGTGCCGGCGTTGGCATTGGATCAGCAAGCACTCGCGCAGGTTGCGGGCACCGACCCCGAGCGGGTCGAGGCGCTGAATCTGACCGATGACCCCCGCGACCGTGTCCTGACTCAGACCGATCTCGTGGGCGACGGTTTCAGCGGCGTCTTCGGCGAGATAGCCGTGCTCGTTGATCTCCTCCACCAAAAACATCGCGATGCCGGCGTCCTGCTCGCTGAACTCCTGCATCCGGATCTGCCAGCGCAGGTGATCGTGCAACGACTCCGGCCTGGTCAGGGCCGCCTCGAAAGGGGGCAACTCGTCGGCCGCCGCGCGGTTGGCGGTGGCGGGCAACGAATAGGAATAGTTGTCGAGGTAGGCCTCCCAGTCGATGTCCTTCTCCACCTCCTTGGAGGTGGGTTCGGCGTTGGCATCGGCGGCGGTGGCGGCGATATCAGCGGCGATCTCGGCGTCTTGACCGCTGAGCGTCTCGCCGGGACCGTCGGCGGCACCGTCGGCGACGGTGGTGTCCTGGCCCTCGGCGGTCGACTCCATACCTTCCCCGGCGCCGGCCTCCTCGCGCAGGGAGGTATCGAATTGGTCGTCGCTGGGACCCTCGGCCCGCTCCTCGAGGGTGGGGTTCTCGGCCAGCTCCTCGCTAAGGACGTCGGCGAGCTCGAGGTGGTTGAGCTGCAGGAGCTTGATCGCCTGCTGCAGCTGGGGCGTCATCACCAGCTGCTGGGTCAGCTTTAGCTGGAGGCTCAGTTCGAGTGCCATGGGGCGCATGTTAGCCGAAACAAAACAGGTGGCCAACCGCGGCCGCGCGGGGCGCCCTTGACTTTTCGCCGCAGGTCAGAGGGCAAAATCCCGCCCCAGGTAGGTCTCCCGGGCGCGCTCATCCGCGACGATCTCGGCCGGCGTGCCTGCCAACAGGATTCGCCCCTCCGAGATCAGATAGGCGCGATCGCAAATACCGAGGGTCTCGCGCACATTGTGATCGGTGAGCAACACCCCGATCCCCCGTTCGGCCACCGCCCGGATGAAGCCCTGGATCTCGCCGACCGCGATCGGGTCGATACCGGCGAAGGGCTCGTCGAGGAGCACCACCTGGGGCTCCGGAATCAGCACCCGCGCCATCTCGACCCGCCGCCGCTCACCGCCGGAGAGTTGGGAGCCCTTGCTCTCGCGCACCGCCTGCAGGTTGAAATCGTCGAGCAGCGCCTCGGCCCGGGCCAGCCGATCCGACCGCGGGGAGCGTGGAAAGCAGACCTCCAGAATAGCCATCAAGTTATCGAGGACGCTCAAACCGCGGAACACCGTCGGCTCCTGCGGCAGGTAGCCGAGGCCGATCTGAGCTCGGCGGTACAATGGCAGGCCGTCGATCGACTGACCGCCCAGTCGCACGCTGCCCGCGTTGGGGCGCACCAGCCCAGCGACGATATTAAAAGAGGTCGACTTGCCGGCCCCGTTCGGACCGAGCAGCCCGACGATCTCACCCGGCTCCACCCGCAGGTCAACCTCGGC
>JAUUZB010000026.1 GCA_030590185.1 Deltaproteobacteria bacterium | reverse complement strand
GAGCACCGCTGACGGATTCCTGACCCGGCGTCGGGATCAGCCCGCTACTGGTGACAGAGCCCGGTGGAGGTGTCGCAGATGGGTACGACCGGTGGGCAGCTCGTGTCCGTGATGCATTTTGGGACACAATCACCCATCGGCGTACAGACCTGGTCCGGGTCGCAATTGCACTCGGGCGGCTCCGGGACACAGACCTCACGAACCGGCTCGCAGATCAGAACAAACGGCGCGTCGATCGGGCAGGTGCACGGGGCGGCGCAACTCGGGATGCAGCGCTGCAGGATAGCGTCGTGTTCAAAGCACGCCGGGCAAGTGGCGGAGGGGTCACAGTCGACCTCACACTCCTCATCGGAATCGCAGAAGCCATCGCCGCATACCGTCACCAGGCTACCGTCGAGGGAGGCACGCACGTAGGCGTTGCGATCCGCGTTGAAGGAGCGCAGGCCAAAGCGGCCGGCGGCCTCGCTGTCGAGGTTGAGCAGGTACTCGTCGTAGGTGAAGAACTTGGTCGGGTCGTCGCGAACATAGTCGTCGATCAACAGGTGCCACTGGTCGATGGCGGCGTCGACGGTGGCCTCTGACAAGCGCCCGTCGACGTATTCCGCGAGGAGCTCGCGGTAGCGAGTCTCGTAGGCAGCCACCGCCAGGATCCGGGCGATCAAGGGCCGCTGATCGAGGAGCGAGCCCGGGGCGCCCATCGGTCGGGTGCAAAATGGGATGTCGATGTTCAGGCGTATCCGTTCATCGAAGCTCAGACCACCGCAGGAGAAGGTGCCGAAGGAACCGTTCAAATCCCACGGGATGTAGACGAAGCGGCCGGTCTCCGGGTTGTCGTAGAGGTAATAGTTGTGGGCGATGCTGCCGGCGTAGCTGTCGAGGGCGACCATCAGGGTGTTGGCCGCCAGCCACTTCAAGAACAACTCGACCTCGAAGACCTCGGCGATGGCCGCTTCGAATTCGATGTCCGGCGTGTTGTCGAGCACGTCGATGAAGTGCAGCAGGCCGGAGTAGTCGGCCAGATCTTCATTGGTCTTGAGCTCGTAGGCCTCGACGCCGGTGCTGTCCACATGGCCGTAGTCGTCGATGGTCTCACCTTGGTAGGTGAGGTCGCCCGGCTCGGGCTTATAGAGGTTGCCCTCGTCGTTCCCTAGCCACTCGCGCAGGAACGGTTTGTTGACCTGTTGAACGCTGGTGTACAGCCCGTGATACTCGCCGTTGAGGAACAGCTCCACGTAGGCCACCCGACTCGCCGGGACGCCGACGTCGGCAAAGGCGGGATAGGACAAACGTTCCCGCATGAAGCTCGGATCCCCCATCTGATTGTGGAGGTTGAGCTTCTTGAGGCCATGGAAGGTCTGTCCCGCCACGTACTCAGCGAACTTGACCTTGAACGAGAAACGGGTGCTGTCCGTGCTCGCGACGGTCCAGCGGCTGGAGTTGCCCTTGAACCGAACGCCCACGGGTTCGTAGACCTCGTCCCCCCAGGTGAAGGTCGCTTCGTGGTAGTCGTCGGAGAGGGGATCGAGCAGCATCGCCTCCCAGGTCGCCGCTGGGATATCGAGCTCGTAGCGAAAGACCTGGGTCGCATCGAAGACCAGATCGTAGTCGGGCTCCGTTGCTGCTGGGGCATCGCCGTTGGGGTCTGGCTCGGCCGGCGAGGTGTTGCAGGCCCAGGCCGTCGCCGCTGTTAGGACCATCCCCCAGTGCGCCCAATGTCGCCAATCCCGCATCGGCAATGCCCCTTCGCTCGTCTGTCGGCCGAGTCTTGATGCTAGCCCACGGTACGAGGCACCGCAATTAGGGGAGGTCATGGGGCCTCGACGGGGTCGTCGATCCGTCCCGGTGGTTCCCCATCGGGAGCCTCGCCAGCTTCCTGTTGTGCGCCATTGTGCGCCCCGGCCGGAGAGTCGTTCTCAGCACGAAGCTGAGCGAGTCCGCGTTGCGCCACGTCGACCAACGGGAAGGTTACGCCAACCAGACTCGCGCCCATCACGATCAGAATGGCCTTCGATGCCCCGCGGCTCACGCCAAAAGCCACGAACCAGGCGTAGGTGACATACAGGACCAGCAACACGGCCAACAACATCACCAGGTGAGACAGGGCGGCGATGAAGGGCAGGGAGACACCCGCCACCGTGGCAGCGACACCCGGGCCCACGAACAGGAAGGGAACCACGGTGAAGAGGGTGACGAAGTAGTTGCTGCGTGACTGGTTGTCCGACTTGCCATCGAGTGAGGCCACCAACCAACTCACGACCGGGTGGAAGCCAAAGCCGACGATCACCGCAACCATGGTGACCGCCACGAGTTGGATGAGCAGCGGCAGGATGGCGCGCGGGTTGAAGGTGCCATCGATGATGGAGATGACGAGGCCCGGGCCCGAGGCGAGCAAGACACCCAACATCAAGGGGGGCAAGGCGAAGGCGATCAGGGTGCGGGGGCCAAAGGCATCGATCGGTTTGTCGTTGATCCCCCGGCGCAGGTTGCCGATGGGATTGACGAGAACCGTTGGTATGGCGACGATGTAGAAGATGAACGCCCCGGCGAGGGCCCGGACCAGGTAGGTCAACAGCGGATCCCGGGCGGCGAGGGCTGGTTGGACGCGTTTGCGCCACAGGGGTGAGCGGCTCTCTCGCTTGGTGGTCGCGGCGAGTGGGAGCACGACCGGCCGTGGTGGCGCCCCTGGACCGCCGGCAGCCGCCGCCTCGCCGGTAGCCGTGGCTGGCGCCGGGTCTGCCGACACCCGGACGACCTCGAACCAGCGCTCGCACAGGGCAAAGCGCATCCCAGCGACGAGCTCCACCGGCTGGTCGATCTCCAGGTCGTTGATGAAGGTGCCGTTGGCGGAGGTGAGATCCTCCAAGAACCAGCCGTCGTCGCGGGGAAAGATACGCGCGTGTCGTGCGGACACCTCGGGGTCGTCGACGGCGATGTCGTTCTCCCCGCCGAGGCGACCCAGAACGCTCTCGCGGGTGATCGCGAAGGGGGTCGATGCTTCGATGTCGACGATCTCGACCGGCACGCCGCTCTTATGACACGGCCGAACGGACGGCGTCTATGCTCGAGAGCCGTAGCCTCCTGGCAGTGCCAGGCACTACGGGCTTCTAATCCAGACCCGCTCGAGACATTGGGAAGTAGATCACCTCGAGCTTCTCGGGGGCGATCACGTTGGGCTCGAGGATCAGGATCAAATGACCCGAGTCGCTGACCGTCACCGATTTGCCAGATGTGCTGAAGCTGGTCGGCACGCCGAGATCGAGCACCAGGGGCTCGGCGGTGGGATCCCAACTATAGAGCTCGGGGGTGAGCTGGCGCAGGCTGATGAAGTAGCGCCGGTCGGGGCTGCGCGCCAGGCCGTGGCCAGTCTGATCAAAGGGCGTTGGGTCGCGTGAGGCGACCAGGCTGGCCGGCCCGAGGGCTACATCGAGATCGACATAGGTCACCGGACTCAGCTCCTCTTGCATGGCGAGAACCAGATCCGCCTCGGCGGGCGGCTCGCCGGCATACTCGCGCAGCAGCAGGCGACTCGGGTGACTCGCACCACCAGTGTGGATGGCGTCCGGGAAAAAAGCGACCGTTGGTTCGAGCACCGGGCTCGGGCCGGCAAAGCGTAAGCGGTGGAGATGCACGCCGTCGATAGTCGGCTCGACCTGGTCCTCGAACCAAGTCATGAATACGAAATCGTGGCGATGCGGATCCTCGGCGTGATCCAGGATGCCCGCAGTGTCGACCACGCCGACGTAGTAATCGACCGGCGCAAAGCCGCCCGGGATGCCGTCGAAGGTACCGAGATCAAAGAGATGCAGGGTGAGGTCCACGATCCCCGCCCCAGCAGACGCCTCCGCGGGCCACACCAACCACTCATTGCCAGAGCCATCAGTGAGGCTCGCCAAGTTGTGGGAGGCGGAGCTCAAGATCTCAGCAGGCAAGGTCTCGAGATCAATGCTGACCGTGTCGCCGTTGAGGGTGATGCGGTGCAGCCCCTGGGCGTTGTAGCAGGCGAGATAGTAGGTACCGTCGTCCGCCACCACTACATAGGGCGGGGAGGCGGTGGGGCAGTCGATATCCGGGCCGCTGATCGGATAACTGGTGGTGTGGATCTGGCCGGAGCCATCGACGTCAACCAGTAGGACTGCCAACTCGTCCCCGAAGTTACAGTCGGTCCCGCTGGTGGTGCGCCTGCCGATCACCAGGAAGTGCCCGTCGGGATCCCCCTCCCAGGCGACGCCATTCTCACGGGGAAAGTCGACGGGGTTCATGATGCAAAGCTCCCCGATCGGGAACTCGTGGATGAGGCTCGGGCCGGGCTCGGCGAGGTCGACCAGGAAAACTCGCTCATCGGAGCCATTGACCGGATCGTCGAGCACCAGGGAGACGATCGCCAGGCGGCTCGGGCCGTGGATCACGGCCGGACCATAGGTGTCGCTGATCTCGGTCTCAACCGGCGGTGCCGCCGGCCCACCCGTGTAGGTACCCACGCTGGCAAGCACCCCGCCGGTGACAAAGGTGAAGGAGGTGCTGATAGTGAGCGAGCCGTTGGTTGCGCCAACCGGCTGCACGTCAGTAACCCGCAGGGTGACCTCGAAGCTCGGTTCCGTGCCGCAGTTGGTCTCGTAGAAGGCCGCCGGTACCAACCCCAGGTTGATGCTCCACTCGCCGTCGAAGCCGGCCCGGCCCAGGATCGGCTCCGCTAGACAGGTTATTGAGTCAAATGGGGACACGGTGCAGGGATCGTGGTCAATCACCAACTCGCAGCTCGGCGCCAGGCCGCTAATCCGATCCGGGTCGAAGAAGTGAGCCCGTGCGACGTGCTCAGCAAAGGCGACGCTCGGCAAAGATTGCTCGCCGATGGAAGGTGCGCTGAGCAGTCCGGGGTCGTTCAACGGCGGTGCAACTCGCACGGTCAGGCTCACTGAGGCAAAGGGGGCGGTGCCGGCGGCCAACCAGAGATCGATGCTCTGGTCATAACCACCCGGCGGTTGGTTGAGCCAGAGGTCGTTGTCCGGGCCGACCAGATCAGGTCCGCCGCTAGCCCCCGGCTGGAGCCAGCTCAGGGTCCAGTGCGTGTCATGGTCGACGATCTCGAGGGCGAGGCCCGAGTCACCGACGCCGATCGCCGGTTGCCAGCTCGCAGGTCCTAACGCGACGCTCGCCGGGAAGTCGTCGTCCGCTAGATAAAAGTCCCACAGGGTGCGGAGATTGTTCTCTGGCGGCGGTGATGGATTGCGGCCTTCGAAAAGCTCGGCAAAGCTAACGCTGTCGCCGGGAACAAAATCGCCGGCGCTGCTTGGCGGGTCTCCTTCGTTGCGCTGGCCCAACATCAGGCGGATCGGATCCGGCAGGTTGGCGATGGTCACCTCCCGGCTCACGCGGGTGCCGTTGATCGGTGAGCCGCTGACGTCCGTGACCTCGGCGGCAAAGGTTAAGACCCCGATGAAGGGTTCGTCCGGGCGAAAGCCGAGCTCCCAGGTGAGATCGGAGACAGTGTTCGGTAGCGATAGCTCCCAGAGTTCGCGTGGCACCGACCCCGGGGCGGGATCCACCGAGAGCTCGGCCGGGGCCGAGGCGAGGGTGGTGATGCGGATCTCGGTGGAGGTGTAGATCCCAGCGACCGCCGAGAGATCGTTGACGTGACCGATGGTGACCAGCAGGCCAAAGCCGCCGATCGGGTTGCCGCTGAGATCGAGGGTCACGCTGAAGGGCAGCTCGACGCCCTCGCTCCCATCACTGACCTCGAGGCTGACGGTGGGCGGCAGGGTGACCGCGCAGGGGTCGGTCCCCACGGCGAGCTCGGTCAGGTTGTCGAGTCGATCCGCGTCGAGGTCGAAGTCGATCGCGAGATTCTCGAGGGCATCGCGGTAGCGTTGGCGCACGTCGTCGCCGTCTTGGCCGTCCGGGATCGGAACGCGATCGATCTCCCCGGGCAAACCCGAAAAGAACAGCTCATCGACGAAACCAGGAAAGCTCTCGTCAAAGGGGAACGACACGTCGAGGAGCAAAAAGACGCCGGCGATCACCGGCTCGTCGCAGCTAGGATGCTCGGCGCTGCTCTGAAAGCTGGCGATGAGGTCGTAGGTCCCGGCGGCTACGTGTTCGCGCGCCGGCACGGTCCAGGCGCAGGTCTCCCCGGGTTTTGGCTGTAGCGCTTCGCCGTCGAAGACCGGCGAGGCCGAGCCGCTCGCCAGGCCGAAGGTAAAGGTCACGTCGAGCTCGGCGCACAGGGTGGCATTGGTGGAATTCGCAGGCTGGCTGATGCGCGTCGGGGCGCGCAGGCGCAGGGGCTCGGGCTGCGTCCCGGGTGAGCAGGCAGCCAAGAAAACGATGGAGTTTAAAAGCGCGTATCTCATGGCGTCACCTGGCGGGCAGGCTGATCTCCATGCCTGCAAAGGTCGTACCCTGGGGGTCGCCGCTGTTGCCCCCGGTGGTGGCGATCACCGCGATGGTGGTCCCAGCCGCGATGGCGGCTACGCCCCCGGCGATGGTCCAGAAAACCCAGCTCTCGTACCACTCCCGCGGGAGGGGCAAGAGCCTGGCCCGGATCGCGGTCTCGCGGCCGGGCTCGACATAGATATCGCTCTGCCACTCCTGAAAATCCTCGGCCTCCAAACGCAGGGAGTGACGACCCGGGGTCAAGCCCACGAGGGCGCTGAGCGGCAGACTGCCGACCGCCGCGCCATCGAGGTAGACCGCCGCCGGCAGGTTGGCGCTCAACAGCAGGTCGCCCGGTCCGCTGCGTGGGATCCCGATCAGGCGCCAGATCGCCACGCGCATGGCACCGAGGATCTGTTCACCGCGGCCGGTAAACGACTCGGTGACTCGGTTCTCTACGGTTCCCTCCCGCGGATTGGTGAGGCGCAAGGCGATGATGAAGGTGTCGGCGATCTTTCCGACCGTTCCCGCGACGAGGTAGGAAACACCAAGGGCGCCACCGATCTCCACCAGGCAGGCGTCATCATCAGCGCAGCCGAGCTGCTGCTTGTCGCCCATCAGGCTGAGCATGTTGCGGATATCGTCCCGGCCGACGACCCGTGCATTCTCGAGGTTCTTGAGCTCGTCCGCCAGCACCTGCGTGAGGTTCTCGGCCACGGCCGCCTCAACGCCGCTAGGGGTTAGGTCAAAGACCGCAAAGGAGCGCTCCCGGTCGCCGCTCAGCTCGAAACGCGGCTCGCTGCTGTCGTGCGCCAGCGTCCAGGCGAAGAGCCGTCGGGTCAGGGCACGGACATCGCTGGCCAGGGAGTCGTTGCGAAGGATCACCTCGCTCACCCGGTTGCGTACCACCGAGGCTTCGACATCAACGAGGACGAGGTTGACGGTCAAGTTCAGTCCCACCATGCCAATCGTTCCACTGACCACCCAGCTCGGCTCGGCCGACCGGCTCGCGGTCGCCAGGCAGGCGGCATCCGACTCGCAGCCAAGGAGTTGTTGCGCTTGCTCCATGTCGAGGAGATCGTCGAGCTCCTCGCGGGTGATGGCGCTCCAGCCGTCGCCCTGCGCGGAGACGACGGTGGCAATCGCTTGGCTGGCTCGAATGGCGAGCACCTCAGCGACCTCGGACTTGGTGAGGGGCACGACCAGGACCCGGCCTGGCGCGAACGAGGCGCTCCCCCCGCTGGGGTTGGCCGGCTCGGACCCTCGAGGCTCGTCTTGTGGCACTCGCTCAGGAGATCGAGCGCCGACCTCGAGCTCCGGCGGTGTCGGCGTCTCGAGCTCGAGTGGTGTTGGCGTCAGGTCAGCCTGGGGACCAACTGGGGGCATCGCCAGGGGCGACGGTGCGCCGGTGATGGCATCGACCCGGGAGTCAACATCTTCCGCGACGGCATGGGCCGGGACGCCGAGCACGATGAGCAGGAGGGTCAGCGCCGCCCGTGATTGCTGCCATGACATGATGGGATAGCTCCCTTCTCTCAACTCTCCCCACGGAGCAGCTGCTAAAAAGTCACCGCAAGCCCCGCTCCCCCCGGCAGGATGAGGAGCTGCGCATCGACCACAGAGTCAGCTTTGGAGGCAGCCTCAGAGTCAGCTTCAGTGCGCAGCATGGTCTCGTAGCGGTAGGGGTCGTCGCCCAGGATCCAGAGCAGGATACCGGTGGTGAGGCCAGCCACCCCGAAGATGAGGGTTGGCAACACCGCGCTGTCGATCGCCGCGATCTCCTTTTCCCACTGGCCCAGGGAGTTGTACTGGCCGCTGTCCCGATCGGTGCGGGCATTGTAGGTGAGGACCTGCTCGTTGTACGCCTTGGCCTGTTCGCTGCCGACCACCAACAGACTAACACCGGTACCGAGGGCGGCGGCGCCAGCGGCGATCGAAACCCAGGCCAGGGTGCGCATGGTCCCGGCGTTGGATTGGTATGTGCGGATGAACTCGGTGGAGGGCATCAATTGGGCCTCGACCGTGGCCTGACCCGCATCGGTGACCATCACGTCCTGGAGGAAGCGGATGAAGCCCTGTTTGTTGACCCCGATAGTGTGGGTGCCGCCGGCCAAGGTCAACGGCGCGCCCAAGGGGCTGACCCCGACGATGGTGCCGTTGACCGAGATGCTGGCGCCCTCCTCGGTCACCTTCACCATGAGCTCGCCCGAATGCTGACCGAGGATCGGCTGCATCAGCGCCCGGGCGGCGCTGCGCATGGTATCGAACAGCTCGGAGGTGGGGCCCTGGTGCTCACGGGAGATGCGGTTCTCGACCTTGGTATTCATGGTGTTCAGGAGTTGCAGCTGCACCATGGCGATCTCGTCGACCCGGGTGATGGTGCCGTTGACCAGGAAGTCCGCTCCCAGGGTGCCGCCGATCTGCGCCCAGCAGGCCTCGTCGGTGCAACCGAGGACCTGTTGTTGGGCTTCGTAATGGAGCATCTGGATGATGTCCTGGCTCGAGATCGCCTTGAACGGACCGAGGGCGTCGATGGTCTCGGGCACGGTGCTCGACAGGGCGGTGAGCAGCTCCGGTGGGAGGCCGGTGCCCTTGAGGTCCATGACCGCGATCTTGATCTTGTAGGTCGTGCCGAAGCCGGGGTCGTCGGGGTCGGGTTGTGGTGGTGGCGTCGACCCTGGCGCGGCCGCGGTGATGGCCTCGGTCCCAGCTTCGGTCGCGGTCACCTCATCGACCGCCGAAGATCCAGTGGGCTGGGACGCCAGCCGCTCGCAGACCTGATTGAACCAGGCGCTCTTGACGTAGCCGCGTTGGCCGTCCGCCGCGATCCAGGTCCAGTCGGTGCTCGCTTTTAGGATCTCGACCTGCACGCCGGCGTTGAGGCGAGCGAGCCGTTCACCGCCGCCGTCCTTTTCCATCAGGGAGACCGAGTTAGTGAGTTGGCAGTGATCGCCCGTGTTGAGATCTGCCGCGGCTGCCGTGGCCGGTGTCGCAAAGAGAACCACCGCGAAAAGCGGGCCGGAGATACCGAGGTTGGCATTCATGGTGCGCTCACCTCCGCGACCTCGCAGGTTTGTTTGGACAGCTCATCTAGCTTGTTGTCGTCTCGCAGCCGATGCCCGCCGAAAATCAGCACCCGCTGCGACACCGTGTCATAGGCCATGGCGTGCATGGCCCGGGCCGCTGGAGCTGCTCCGGAAGAGATCCGTTCGACCCAGCTGTTGGTAGCGCCGGTCCACTCCCAGACGTCGTTGTAGAAGCCCACGCCGTCGTAGCCACCGAACATGATGGTCACCCCGCGGTCCGGGTCATAGACCATGGTGTGCATTGCCCGGGCGCTCGGCGCGTCGCCGGCGGGGATCCGTTCGGTCCAGGTGGAGCCGTCCCACGACCAGACGTCTTGGCGGTAGGTGCCGTCATAGCCGCCGAAGAGCACGACCTGTTGATCGGTGGCGTCATAGACCATGGCGAGGTCGCGTCGGGGGCTGGGGATGGGCTCGCCGGCGTTCCGCGGGCTCCAAATAGCACCGTCCCATTCCCAGGTGTCGTTGACCATCTCAGGGAATAGGTCGGTGGAGTAACCCAACTCCCCGCCGAACATTACCGTCACCCCACGGTTGGCGTCGTAGGCCAGGCGGTGACCGTGTCGACCTGGCGGTTTGACCGGCACCAAAATCAGATGTTTTTCCCAGGTCCAGGTCAACGTGGCAGCCTGCCAGGCAACCTCCCAGGTTTCGACCGGATGGGATCCTGGGGCGCGGCCACCAAACACGACCGCCACCGCTCTCGCCGTATCGTAGGTCATGCCGAGATTCTCCCGTCGAGTCGCACCGCTCACGGCGCCCCTTGTCCAGGCCGAGCCATCCCAGTCCCAGTAATAGGCAGAGGAGCCCGCCTCGACCGGTAGTCCGCCAAAGAGCAGGGGGCGGGCCGCGTCTTGATGAAACACCATGCTGCTATCACGGCGCGGGTTGGGCGGGGTGCCCAGGGAGGCGAGCGGCGTCCAGGTGGCAGCGGTTGCGTCCCATGCCCAGAGGTCATCGAAATCTGGGTCACACTGGCCGACTCCCGGGGCACAAACACGCGTCGGGGAGCAGCGGGCAACAAACGTAACGCCGAGGAAGTCATCCGTCCTGTAACAATAGGCAACCGCAACGCCGCGCGGGCTCCCATCACCGAGATTCGTTTCGGTGTTATCTCCCCAACAAACGATCTGCTCGCTGGCAGTCACGGCGCAGAAATGCCCGTCACCACCCGAGATTGCCACGACGTCGGAAAGGTGCTCGATGCAGGGTTCCGCAGGGCCACGTACACAGTCGTCATAGGCGTCGACGGCACAGACGTACTCCGCGAAGGGTCGTCCCCCCGGCAGCGTACTGGTTGGATCACAATCCCCCCGCCACGCCACCAGGTTTCCGTGACCGAGTTGGCCCCGCTGTCCATCGCCCCAGCAGAAGACCCGACCGTCATCCACTAGCACGCAACTGGTGTCACGGCCGGCGGCGATCGCGATCGCGTTCGTAATGGGATCGCACGTGCCCTCCGCCGTGATGCTGCAAACGAACTGAGGGATGGGGACGATGCCGCCGGTGGTTCCCGTACCGGCCTGGCCGATGTTGTTGTCGCCCCAACAGGCGACCCGACCGCTGGCCAGGAGCGCACAGGAATGGTGACCACCGAGGGCAACCGCTATGGCATCATCGAGTGGGACGTCGCTGGGGGTTGTGCGGCCGTCGCGGCCACCAATACCGAGCTGCCCGTGTTCGTTGTCTCCCCAGCACTTCACCCGCCCGCTGCCCATGACCACGCAAGCGTGAGCCCCGCCGGTATCGACGCTGATCGCGTCGCGCAAGATACCGCCGGTCTGGCAGTCTTCTTCGAAGCCGCTACCGCAAAGAACGGACAGCGGCACCAAGCTGCGCATCTGTGCCCCTCCGGTGCCGAGTTGACCGTAGTAATTGTCCCCCCAGCAACTGATCGCGCCTCCCTCGAGCAGCACGCAGGTGAGTGGTCGTTCGACCGTGCCCCCGGCTGCTACCGCCACCGCGCCGTTTAGCTGATCGCAGGTTATTCCCCCGCCACTGAGACAGACCGATGAGACCCGCTGGGTTCGAATAGTGCCTTCATGGCCGAGGGCGCCGAATGCGCCGAGGCCCCAGCATTTGACGGTTCCATCCTGGAAGACCGCGCAAGCATGCGCCGGACCCGCCTCCACCGTCTCCACATTCGCCATCGGCTCGCACCCCAGGAGGATCCCGTGTTCGCAGACTGCCCTAGGCTCGACCTGGACGGTGGAGATCGGGATCCCCAGGGTACCGTCCGCCCCATAGCCCCAACAGCGAACGTCACCCGTTCCATCGAGTACGGCGCAGGTGTGGCTGTCCCCGGCCGAGAGCGCAGTTGCGCCGGAGAGCGGCTCGCAGCCCTCCGGTTCGGTGAGACAGACTGAGACCGGGTTCCAGGCGGTTTCCTCAATTCGGTCGCCAAGCCGTCCGTTGAGTCCATCGCCCCAACACACCACATCCCCCGTGTCCGGCGATCGATCGACGATCGCACAGACGTGGCCCGAGCCCGCCACGACGGTACGCACGTCGCTCAAGCGCTCGCAGCCCCATCCGGAGCCAGCTTCGCAGACCGGGATTGGATTGACCTCATCGCCGGTCAGCACGTCGTTGCCGAGACGACCCAGGGTGTCGCGACCCCAACACCAGGCCTCACCGGCGCTCACCGCGCAGGTGAAATAGGTGCCGACCGTGATCGCGGTGACTCCGCCGAGGGTCTCGCAATCGATGCCGTGTTGTCCCACGGCGCAGACCGCCGTTGGGTTGCTCTGGTAGCTACTGGTTGTGCCGATTCCCAACTCGCCGTC
>JAUUZB010000656.1 GCA_030590185.1 Deltaproteobacteria bacterium | reverse complement strand
GGCGACGGCGCCGAGGCCGCTCACCGCTGCCATCTCGTAGATGTCCCCGAGCTCCGTCGGCCGAAGTTGGGCGAGACCCAACCCGGCCAGGCCACCGGCGGCGCCACCGATCAGGGCACCGCCACCGAGCTGGCGCTCACTGGCGCTGGTTCGGCCCGCGACGTACGGCATCCCCAGGCCGCCGAGCGCCCCCTGTGCGATCATGGCGGCGATCAGGTAGCGATCTTGGTTGTTATACTCAGTATGTGGAGCTAGCCACTCCCCGAGCCCGAGGGCCGCCAGTCCCGCACCCTGCATTAGACCAAAGCCGAGGCGTCGGTCTGAGTCCTCGAGCGCCAGGGCGAGCCCACCGCCGAGGGAGGAGCCGAGCAGATCGTAGAAGGCGATCTCCGCGACGTCGGCGGTGTCGTGGCCGCGCAGCTCGTGCACCAGGCCGGCACCGATCACGCCGAGGCCCGCGCCCAGCATGATGCCGCCGGCGATCTCCCGGGTGGGGACCCTGCCGCCGTTATCGATTGGCGAGCGCCATAGGTATGGGATCTGCCAGCCGTGCCAGGCGCCGAGCCCGCTGCCCAGCCCGACGTGCAGCCCCGTGGCCAGATCGAACTCACCCTCGCCCTCGGCCTCCCCTGCGAAGAGCAGGGCGGTGGTGTAGCCGGCGACGGCGCCGGCTTGAGCGAGGGCCACCGTCGCCCGGCGATCGAGATCCGGCGACACCCAGCCGAGCCCGAGGCCGATGGCGAGTCCGTCGAGTGCACCGGCGTTGGCGGCCAGGCTGCGCTGCCAAGGGATCTCGGTGAATTGCGAGATCGTCCCGGCGGTGAATAGGCCGAGGGTGGTACCGAACAAGGCGCCCCCAAGCATGGGCGTCTCTGCCCCGGAGGCGTCAGGGTCGGTCCAGTAGGTCGGGGTGGAGAGGCCGAGACTGAGGCCGATGGCGGCGGCGGAGGCTCCGAACAGCGCGTCGTCGGTGGTGTAACGCAGGTGCGGCGCGAGCAAGGCCATGCCCACTGCCCCGACCGCGGTGCCGGTGCTCGCTAGCGGTGAGAAGACCTCGCCATTGACGTCTGGCACCATGAGGCTCAGACCGCCGACGCCAAACCCCAGAGCCGTGGCACCGACCCCGGTCATGGCGAGCTCACCGGCCGAGAGATCCACTAATTGGCTGCTCGCCAGCCCGGCGTAGAAGCCGAGGGTGCTGCCGAGCAAGAGGCCGCCGCCCATGGTCTCGCCGCGCAGATCCGGTTGCACTTCGTGGAGGCCGCTCATCGCGATCGCGGGCACCTGCGTGCCGGCCACGGCCCCGGCCGCGGTCATCATCGCGATCAACGCCCCGTCGTTCTCGCCGAGCTCGATCTCCGGGCCGAGCCACGCCAACAATCCGCCGCCGATCAGGGTCCCGCTCTCCACCAGGCCGTAGGTGGCTCGGCGATCGCCAGGGGTTACGAGCATGCCGAGGCCTGCACCGGTGGCGGCGCCGGTGGCGAGCCCGACGCTGCCCCACAGGAACGTCCAACCGTCAAAGTCGGTGACCGCACTCAGGGCCAGGCCGCCGGACAGGCCGATCGCCTGACCCATGGCAATGCCGGCCATGACGTCAAAACCGTTCGGGTAGGAGCCGTCATCCAGCAAGACCAGCGGCGCAAAGGCGCCGACCCAACTGCCGACCGCCATGCAGCCGGCGACCCCGAGCAGATCGTCGTTATCGAGCTCGGTGTAGGGGCTCAACGCCAACATCGGCGCCATACCGAGCATGCCGCCGAGGAAGAAGGCATCCACGGGGGTAGCACCCTCGTCCGCTCGACGGTTGGCCAGCCGCTGCACGCCCATGGCGCCAAAGCCCCAGGAGGCGGCGACCGCGTTGGTCAAGAGCACGTCTTCTGGGGTGAAGCGGGTCATGGCCAGGGTCGCGCCGCCGAGGGCGATGCCCGCGGTTTGGCCGGCGATGGTCGACCAGAGCACGGCGCTCGGATCGGCTTCGGAGAGGTGGGTGATCCGCGCCAGGCTGTAGCTGCCCAGGGTGGCCCAGGTGCCGGTGGTGGCGAAGTAGCCGGCCTGGCCCAGGGAGATGTCCTTGTCGATGGTGAACAGCCAGGCGGTGGCGCTGCCGAGGATGCCGCCGCCGATGGCCAGGGCCATGGTGCGCTTCTCGTCGCTGTCGTTCGCCATCACGCCGGCGGAGGCGCCGACCAGTCCGAAGAGGCTGGCGCTGAAGCCGCCCGCGGCAACGACCAGCGGGTAACGTCCCCAGGTGTCGAACAGCGGATAGTCGTCGGGGGCGATGGCGTGCATGGCGTTGCGGGCCGCGAGGCGCAGGTTGTCGTCGTCGTCGTCGAGCAATTCCTCGAGCAGAGTGATGTCTCGTTCGTTGCCGAGCGCACCGATAGTTTTGATGGCGGTGCGGCGGGCCGCGAGGGGAAGCTCGGTATCGAGGGCCAGGGCGCGCACGCCGTTGAGGGGCGCCGGTGCCGGCAGGGCGAGCAGCAGCACGAGGGCGCGCTCGGTGATCGCTGCCTCGCGACCGGCGTAGCGGCGCACGAGCTCGGCGAGCCGTGGCCCGAGGGTGGGGTCGCGCACCTCGGCGAGCACGTCGAGGGCGGTTGTGACTGAGGTGGTGTTATCTTCGCCCTCGAGCAGGGCGGCGACCTGCGCGATCAACCCGGGCTCGGTGTTCCCGACCGCTGCCTCTAGTAGGGCCTGGCGAATGGTTGGATCGGTTTCCCGTTGTAGACCCTCAACGAGGAGCGCGGCTGCGTCGACCGAGGGGCGGGCCAACAGGCGCTCGTAGATTGCCTCACGGGCTCTTAGCGTTTCGACGCCAAGCAGCTTTCGCAGGTGAGGCACCACCGCGGCGTCCGGTTGTTCGCGGAGCAGTGGATCTAGCTCGGTGAGCTCGAGGGCGCTGGTTTCCGGGGTGAGGTGGGCTAGCAGCGCGGCGGCTACGGCTGGGGTGGTGCGGCCGGAGAGGCCGATCAGGATCGCTTCGCGCTCGTGGGTCGGGAAGTCGCCAAAGTTGTTCGCTAGCAGATAGGGGAGGAGTACGCGCTCGCGCAGGTCGCCGTCGGTGCGCAGCAATGCCTGCTCGGCCGGGGTGGTGGGGGAGGCGGCGTAGGCAAAGACCTGAACCAGAAACGCCGCCGGGCCTTCGCGTTCACGCACCAAGTCGATGGCGAGGCCCTGGGCTGGTCCTTTGCCGCCGCGCACCAGGCGCAGGATGCTCTTGCAGAGCGGCACGGTTTCTTGGCGGGCGAGGCTGGCTGCGAGGATGACGCGGACCCAGTGAACCGACTCGGCCGACAGGCGCTCGGCGAGGAGGTTGGCCACGGTTTGCGACGTGAATGTTCCGGCGGCTCTGGCGGCGTGTCCGCGGAAGGACGGGGAGGGGTGCGCCAGGTGCGCGAGGAGCAACGCCTCGTCCTCTGGTCGCGGTTGCGCGGTGATGCCGGCGAACGCTGATTGGAGGACCAGGGATCCGCCGTGGTGGATCGCGAAGTGGAGCAGCCAGCGGACCGAGGCTGGCTCGGCGGCCCGTAGGAGGAGATCGACGCTGGCGACGGTGGTGGGGTTGCGTGGCTCGACCAGGAGGTGCGCGGCGGCTGCGGCCATGGGCCAATCGGGTGTTGTCGGGGGCTGGGGTTGACTCGGTTGGATCTCTAGGGCCAGCCAGGCGGAGAGTTTCTCGAGGTTGTCGGGGTGGTGCAGGCGGGCGAGGGCGGCACCAGCGGCGAGTAATTCCTCGGCGCTGGTGGTGACCATGCTGCGGCCTAGGGCTTGGCGGGCTGCTAGGGTTGGGAATCCGCCTAGGGCGGTGATGGCGGCTAGGCGGACGGTTTTATCTGCGTCGTCGGTGGCGTGGGCTAGGGCGGTGATCCGGGCTTCTAGTACGTCCTGGTTTGGTGGCCAGGTGATGGTGGCTAGGGCGTTGGCTGCGGCGGTTCGCAGGGCGGGGGAGGTGCCGTGGGCTAGTAGGGATTGTAGGGGGCGGTCGTAGATTTCGTGTTGGGTGGATCCGGCGGTG
>JAUUZB010000380.1 GCA_030590185.1 Deltaproteobacteria bacterium | reverse complement strand
GTAGGCACCGGCGCTCACCGCCACGACGTCGGAGGGCAGGCCACTGACCGGTTGCGGCTCTTCGGTGGTGGAGGGCAACCCGGCGCCGAGCTGACCCTCGGTATTGCCGCCCCAACACTCGATGCCACCATCGTTGAGCACCACGAAGTTGTGGTAACCGCCGGCGGCCAGCGACCGCACACCATCGGGCAGACCGCTCACGAACACCGGCATGGTCGCGTAACCTGCGACCGGAAAGCCGAGCTGTCCGGCCCAGCTCCGGCCCCAGCAGAAGACGGTACCGGCGTTGGTCAGGGCACAGGTGTGGCTATGGCCGGCCTCGATGCTGGCCACCCCCGAGCCCACGAAGAACGGCTCCGTGGGCTCACTCAGGTCGGTGGTGTCCCCGGTGCCGAGTTGACCGTAGGTGTTGTCACCCCAACAGCGGGTTCCGCTGTCTTCGTAGCGCACGCAGGTGTGTGTGCCGCCAGCGGTCATGTCGGCGACCACCCCGTCGAGCCCGACCACCGTCACCGGGGTCGAGCTGTCGGTGGTGGTGCCGTCCCCGAGGCACCCGTCGCAGTTGCTTCCCCAGCATTGCATGGCGCCGTTTTCCAGCAGGGCGCAGGTGTGGGAGTAACCGCAGGCCAACGCCGTCACCGGCCCCGACAGACCGATGACGTCGACCGGCTCGTGTTGGTCCACGGTGTCGCCGTCACCGAGCTGGCCGGAATAGCCGTCGCCCCAGCACCGCACGTCGCCGCTCTCGTCCACGGCGCAGGCGTGGGAGGCGCCGGCGCAGATCCCGATCGCCGATCCGATCCCGCTGACCGCCGCTGGCGCGCTGCGTCCCGAGGAGGTGCCGTCGCCGAGCTGGCCTTGGCCGTTGGCGCCCCAACACCAGACGCTGCCGTAGGTGCGCCGCGCACAGGAGAAGTTGCTGCCGAGCGCCAGCTCCTCGGCCCAGCGATCGAGGCCGGAGACCGGTTGCGGGTACGGTTCGTCCGTAAAGGTGCCGTTGCCGAGCTCGCCGCTGCCGTTGTTGCCCCAGCACAGCACGGCGCCGTCGGCGGTGAGGGCGCAGTTGTGGTCGTGGCCCGCCGCCACCGTTGACACCGGCAGCGGGTCGAACTCGCCGTGGTAGACGTCCTGATAGCCCGACCGGCCGCAGCCACCCATGGCGCCGACCAGTAATCCGGCGGCCAGGGATGCGATTCGGACTTCCTTCCCCACGGGGGGAGTTTAACGGATTGGCTGGGGTCAGTATAGCTGGCTGGCGAGGGGCCGGGCTGGAGGATGGTCGGACGGGAACGACCACGCGGGACGATCTCGACGCCGACCACGTTTTCGTCAACGTGGTCGAAATCGTGGACGAAAAACGGGGGCGGTGATGGAAGACGGTGACGGGGGACAAGCGCTGCCCTAGGTGCCCTCGACCAAGCGCTCCACCACGGCCGGATCAGCGAGGGTCGACAGGTCGCCGAGGTCGTCGGTGTCGCCCGCGGCGATCTGCCTCAAAATGCGACGCATGATCTTTCCTGAGCGGGTCTTCGGCAAGGCCGGGGCGAGCCGCACCTCGTCCGGAGCCGCGATGGGTCCGATGGCGCTGCGCACCTGTTCCTTGAGGGCGCCGGCCAGCTCGTGGGGATCCCAGCTCTCGTACTCCGGCGTAATCGTGACGTAGGCGAAGATGCCGGTGCCCTTGATCTCGTGGGGGAAGCCGACCACCGCCGCCTCGGCCACCGCCTCGTGGGCGACCAGGGCGCTCTCGATCTCGGCGGTGCCGAGTCGATGGCCGGAGACGTTGAGCACGTCGTCCACCCGGCCGGTGATCCAATAATAGCCGTCCTCGTCCCGCCGGCAGCCGTCGCCGGTGAAGTAGAGGCCGGGGAAACGCGCGAAGTAGGTTTCGCCAAAACGCTGGTGGTCGCCGAAGATGGTTCGGGCCTGGCCGGGCCAAGAGCCGTCCAGGCACAGGTTGCCGCTCACCCCGTTGCCCTCGAGCACGACGCCCTCGTCGTCGACCAACACCGGCTCCACCCCGAAGAAGGGCAAGGTCGCCGAGCCCGGCTTGCATGGGGTGGCGCCCGGCAGGGCCGTGATCATGATCCCGCCGGTCTCGGTTTGCCACCAGGTGTCGACCACTGCGCAGCGGCCGTCGCCGACCACGTCGTGGTACCAACGCCAGACCTCCGGGTTGATCGGCTCACCGACCGTGCCGAGCACCCGCAACGAGTCGCGCCGATAACGAGTCACGGGCTCGTCGCCGGCCCGGGCGATGGCGCGGATGGCGGTGGGGGCGGTGTAGAAGATATTGACCCCGAGGTCGTCCACCACCTGCCAGTAGCGACCGGCGTCCGGGTAGAGCGGCGTCGACTCGAACATCACGGTGGTGGCGCCGTTGGCCAGGGGGCCGTAGAGGATGTAGCTGTGCCCGGTGATCCAACCGATGTCGGCGGCGCACATGAAGACGTCATCCTCCTTGAGATCGAAAACCAGCTCGTGGGTGAGCGAGGCGTAGGTGAGATAACCGCCGGTGGTGTGCAATACGCCCTTCGGCTTGCCGGTGGACCCGGAGGTATAGAGGATGAACAGCGGCGACTCGGCTGCCATCCACTCGACCGGGCAGGTGGAGCGTTGCTTGGCCATCTCGTCGGCGAGCCATAGGTCACGGCCGGGCCGCATCGGGACGTCGGCGCCGGTGCGGCGCACTACGAGGACTCGCTCCACCGCTGCGACTCCGTCCACCGCGTCGTCGGTGGTCCGCTTGAGGGGGATGGTGCGGCCGCCACGCAGGCCCTCGTCGGCGGTCACCACGACCCGGCAGCCGCTGTCGAGCACCCGGTCGCGCAGCGCCTCGGCCGAGAAGCCGGCGAAGACCACCGAGTGCACCGCCCCGATGCGCGCGCAGGCGAGCATGGTGTAGGCCAGCTCCGGCACCATCGGTAGGTAGATGCAAACCCGATCCCCGCGGCGCACGCCCTGGTCGAGCAGCACGTTGGCCAGCCGCGCGACCTCGTGCTTCAATCGGCGATAGCTGATCCGCTCGTACTCCCCGGGCTCGTCCTTGGCCCAGATGATCGCGGTCTTGTCGCCACGGGCGTCGAGGTGGCGGTCGACGCAGTTGTGGCAAGCGTTGAGCCGGCCACCGCCGAACCAGGAGAAGTCGATCTCCTCGTGATCCACGTCGAGCACCGTGGTCGGCGGATAGAACCAATCGAGGCGCTCCGCCTGCTCGCGCCAGAATACCTCTGGCTCACGCAGGGACCGCTCATAGAGCGCGCGGTACTGCTCGAGGTTTTGGATCCGGGCGTGGGCGGCGATCTCGGGCTTGGGGTCGATCATGGAGAGGCTCCCGTCGCGATGATAAGCAGCCGCGGCGAGATCGCCAGGGCCCAATTGGGCGGCGGGCGGCGGTCCCTGGGATCGGCGTCACGGGGTGACCTGGCGGAGCGTTTCGGTTCACGCGGGAGGGCCTCGAAGGCGCGCCGGGTTGGCCGGGGCTGGCACCCGGCCCGCCCTGGGGGTATAGGATCGCGCCCATCTCAGGAGAGCAAAAGACAGGACGTACACGATGGCAGAGAAAAAAGACCTCACCGAAGCATTGGTTGAGCTGATCCGCCGGGCCTCCACCAACCTCCCCCCCGATCACATGGCCGCCCTACGCAGGGCCGCGGACAAGGAGTCCGAGGGGAGCATGGCCCGCGAGACCTTCGAGCTCATGATCAAGAACGCCGAGGCGGCGGCCGAGAGCTCGACCCCGAGCTGTCAGGACACCGGAACTCTACTGTTCTATGTCGAGCATGGGCCGGATTACCGGCAAAAAGAGATCACCGAGAGGATCCAGGCGGCGGCACGCGCGGCGACCGAGAAGCATTACCTGCGCCCGAACGCGGTCGACTCCTTCACTGGTAAGAACACCGGCACCAACATCGGTGAGGGCGCGCCCTACATTCACTTCGACGAGATGGACGAGAACGGTCTCGAGGTTAAGCTGATGCTCAAGGGCGGCGGCTCCGAGAACATGGGCCGTCAATACACGGTGCCAGACGCGCGCATCGGCGCTGGCCGCGACATGGCCGGCGTGCGCAAGTGCATCGTCGACGCGGTCTTCCAGGCCCAGGGTTATGGCTGCGCGCCTGGGATCCTCGGGGTTGGCGTGGGCGGCGATCGCATGGCCTCCTTCCTCGCCTCCAAGACGGCGCTGTTCCGCAAGGTGGACGACACCAACCCCAACCCGGAAATCGCCGAGTTCGAGACCAAGCTCACCGATGAGTGCAACACCCTCGGCATCGGCCCGATGGGCTTTGGTGGCAAGACCACCGTGCTCGCCACCAAGGTCGCCTTCCGGCATCGGGTGCCGGCGAGCTTCTTCGTGTCGGTGACCTATATGTGCTGGGCGAACCGCAAGGCCTTCATGACCTACCGCGACGGCGCCGCAGAGATCGTTCAGTAGGAGAAGACCATGGCGACTGTAAAAATCAATCTGCCCGCCTCCGAAGAGGAGATCCGGGCGCTCAAATGTGGCGACGTGGTCGAGATCACCGGCGTGATGGTCACCGGCCGCGACAACGTTCACAAGTATCTGATCGAAAACGACGACGAGGAGGCCAAGAAACTCCTCGACGGCACTTTCATCTACCACTGCGGCCCAGTGGTGAAGAAGAACGACGACGGCTCCTGGAGCTTCCTCGCCGCCGGTCCGACCACCTCCATCCGCGAGGAGCCGTACCAGGCCGAGGTCTTCAAGCGCTACGGCGCCCGGGCCGCCATCGGCAAGGGCGGCATGGGTCCGAAGACCCTCGCCGGCTGCAAGGAGCACGGCGCGGTGTATCTGCACGCCATCGGTGGCCTCGCGGTGCTGTTGGCTAAGTCGGTCAAAAAGGTACGCGACGTGCGCTGGCTCGAGGAGTTTGGAACCCCGGAGGCCATGTGGGTGATCGAGGTCGAGGATTTCTCCGCCATCGTGACCATGGACTCCCATGGAACGAGCCTCCACGAGAAGGTGCGTAGCGAGTCCGAGGCTAAGTACAAGGAGTTGTTGGGGTTGTAGGGCGACCCCAGGGCCCCCGCCGGGGCAGGAGTCCGGTTTTTTGACGGGGATCCGGTGAGGGGATAGCTGTAACCGTGACGCAACAGACGCGGCATCGCGCCGATACTGTCGTGTCAGGAGCTATCATGCCCAGAGCCCTCATCTCCCTCGCTGTTTTCGCCCTCCTGCTGGCCGGTTGTGCGGGCCAGAGCACCAAGGCCTATGTCGCCCCCCAGGCCTCCCTGAACGGCGGTTACTCCGACATCGTGGCGGCCATCGAGTACAACGCCCGCGACCAGGGCTGGCGGATCCTCTCCTCTGACCC
>JAUUZB010001091.1 GCA_030590185.1 Deltaproteobacteria bacterium | reverse complement strand
GATGTTCAGCCTGCTCGAGGTCAGAGAACCGCCCGGTCCGGCACCGGAGGCGACGACCGCCAGCACATGGCGGTGCACGATTTGCGACTACCTCGCCGCCGACGGTGAGCCGCCCGAGAGCTGCCCGGTCTGCGGTGCCGACCGCGACCTGTTCGTCCCCTTTGGCTCAGAGGAGCCCGGCGCGGAGCCGACCGTCGATGGCCCGCAGTTGCTGATCATCGGCGGCGGGGTGGCCGCGGTGACGGCGGCAGAGCAGGCGCGGCGCGTGGCGAGTGGCACGAGGATCACGATTCTCCACAAGGAGTCGGATCCGCCCTACAACCGGCTCAACCTGACCCGGCTGTTGGCCGGCGAAGTGGACGAGTCAGCGCTGCCCCTGCGTCCGGCCGCCTGGTACGACGAGCAACGGGTCGAGCTCCGGCACGGCGAGGCGATCGAAATCAGCCGGGCAGAGCGTCGGGTCGCGCTGCGTGATGGTGGGTCCCTGAGCTACGACCGCCTGATCCTCGCCAATGGCTCCCATCCGTTCGTGCCACCGATCCCAGGGGTGACCCGGGAGGGGGTCTCTGTGCTGCGAACCGCCGAGGACGCCCGGGGGTTGATCGCCCAGGCCAAACCGGCGCTGTGCTGCGCCTGCATTGGCGGTGGACTGCTCGGACTCGAGGCCGCTGGCGCGTTGGCCCAGCGGGGCGTGAAGGTCACCGTGCTCGAGGGATTCGATTATCTGTTGCCGCGTCAGCTCGCGGAGCCGGCCGGGCGTCTGCTCCAGACGCACCTCGAGAAGCTCGGCGTCGTGGTCCGGACCGGCGTGCGGGTCGAGGCGATCGCTGGGGATGAGGAGGTGCGCGAGGTCGAGCTCGAGGAGGGTGACCCGGTGCCGGCGGAGATGGTTGTCCTTGCCACCGGCGTGCGGTCGAACTCCTACCTGGCGCGGCAATGTGGGCTCGACGTGCAGCGTGGCATCATCGTCGATGATCAATTGCGCACCTCGGATCCGGACATCTACGCGGCGGGTGACGTGGCCGAGCACCGCGGCGTGGTCTACGGTCTGTGGTCTGCTGCCATCGCCCAGGGGGGCGTGGCTGGCACCAACGCGGCGGGCACCGGCTCGCCGGCTGAGTTCACCGGGATCCAACCGGCGACCCAGCTCAAGGTCCTCGACGTACCGGTCTTCAGTATCGGCCAAACCCAGGCCAGCGATGGCAGCTTCCGGGTGGTGGAGCAGCAGGAGGGTGGGGCGTACTACCGCTTGCTCTGCCGGGATGGGCGGCTGGTGGGGGCGAATCTCTTTGGTGACATTAGCCTCGCCGGAAAGCTCAAGGCCGCGGTGGAGGGGGGGGAGCAGTTGGCGACGTTGACCGAGCTCCATCAACAATTCCCGGAGCTGGCGGCTGGGGGTGGAGGGTGAGCGGGGACAGCCGCCGTCACAGCGCGCAACGGGGACCGGAACTACATTGAGAATATTTAGCGCAGGCCCTGCGCGGCGATGTCAGAGGGGCCGGGGGATGAGCGGCACGACCAGGAGGTCGCCCCGCTCGCTGAGCAAGTAAGCCGCCTTGGCTCCCACCGCCAGGTCCCGGTTCAGCTGGCCGCCGGCGATCTCGGCGATCCCCTCTACCCGTAGGCTCACGGTCAGCCTACCGTTGGCGTCGGGAGTGAGCACCACAAGGGCAGACTCGCCTACGATGTAGAGTCGCTCGGCGTCGCTCGTCAGGCCGTAGAACTGCGAGCCGCTGTCAAATACCTGCTTCCGTGTCATGCGGTCGACCAGCGTTGGCTCCGCCGGGTCGCTGACGTCGGCGATCCGGAGGCCCTGGTTGAGGAAGTAGGCGAAGCTGCCGATGGTGGCCATCTCGCCGCTCCGCTCGTCGCTCTCGCTGTCGATCAGCGTCCCAATGTCAGTCGGCTTGCGGCCGCCGACCGCGAGGCTGACGAGGATGCGGTGATCATCGCCGCTGGCGGCCAGGCACAGGGTCTTGCCGTCCCCGGTGAGCGCGGCGCCGGCCGTGTCGGTGCTCGGTACCTCTAGCCTCCAGGTCTCGGTCGGTGTCTCCACCGAGCTGACGTCGATCGCCGTCACCACTGCGCCTGCCACGGCGAAGACCTGGTTGGCGGTCGGCAGCAGGGTGGCCGCCGCGAAGATCTTGGTCTGGTCGTTGGCGGTCAGGAGCGGGGCGGGCGCTCGAGGCTGCGCGAGGTCGATCACGGTTTGGCCGCCAGCCTCGGTCTCGTAGAGGTAGGCCCGGGATCCGCTCAGGGCCAGGTCGCTGCCCTTGAGCGCCCCGAGGCTAGCGACCCGTTTGGGATTGGTCACCAGGCTCGCGTCATAGACCCGCAACTCTGCCTGGGTCGTGTCCGCGCTTTGCACCACGAGGTAGATCAGGTCACCGCTGGCGGCGACGCTGGAGAATTGTCGCTCTGGTTCGTGTTTGAGAAGGAAGGGCCGGGGAATATCCGGCGCCGCCTCCCGTTCGGCCGCGAGTGATGCCGTGGGGTCGGCCTTTTGGCAACCGGCTGAGGTGATGGTGACGACGGCCGTGACGGCGACGGTCAGTAGCGGGCTGCGCAGCATGGCTCTCTCCCTGTCGTGGGCAAGGGTCCTTCTCCCGTCGGTGTAGCGGTCCGGCGCGGGCCGGGCAACGGGTCCGTGCGTGTTCGTCTGTGGCACACTGAGACCGCATGGGATATGAAGAGCACTGCCCGAGGATCTCGAAGCTATGGGCGAACCACCGGCCAAGGGGAG
>JAUUZB010000075.1 GCA_030590185.1 Deltaproteobacteria bacterium | reverse complement strand
GACGCAGGTCGGTGCGCGGATGTCGCCGGCGGCGAGCAGCTTGCCGTGCACGCTCTCGTCATAGATTTCTTCCACCAGCACGTGGCAGGCGCCACAGGTCTTCGGCACCTTCTCCTTGCTGATGCGGGCCCGGGGATTCTCGTGGGGCAGGATGTCGTGCACGCCGTGGCAGTCGTTGCAGGTCGGCGCCACGATCAGACCGTCGACGAGCAGGGCGCGACCGTGCATGGAGTCGACGTAGTGGACCACCGCCTCGGGGTCGGCCACGTCGTGGGTCTGAAGCATCACCCCGTCCTGGTGACAGCTGGCGCAGGTGCTCGACAGCTTGAAGACGTTGACCATGGAGCGCCGGTCCTCGGCCGGGTAGACCTCGTGGCCGCCGTGGCAATCGGCGCAACGTGCCGACGCCGTGTCACCGTCGACGAACAGGCGCCCATGGACGCTGCGGGCGTACTCCTTCTCGACCTCCTCGTGGCAGCGGTCGCAGGCCAGCGGGATGCGCTTGCCGTTGTTATGGGGGACATCTTCGAAGTCCACGGCGTCGACGTGGCAGTCGTTGCAGGCCAGGCCCTCGTGGCTACTGCCCTCGAGGGCGTCCTCGGTGACGTAGAGCTTCAGCTTCTTGCCCCGCTCGGTCTCCGCCTCGATGCTCTCGTCATCGTGGCAACCGAGACAGGCGTCGTCTTCGATCAGCTCAACGGCCGGGCTCTCCGGTTCCTGGGCTAGCGCCGGCGTCGTGCCCAGCAGAAACAGGGCGAATGAAAAAATGATGTGCGGATTCAAAACGCGTACTCCTTGATCTCAGCTGCGACCTCCGACTCCAACTCCTCTTCGACGATGAGGGAGTGGCAGGTGTCACAGTCCTGAGAGATGGTTTCCCCACCCTCGGTTTCGTGTTCGTCGTTGTGGCAGCGAAAACAGCCGACGTCGCCCTGGTGTCCGAGCCGGCTGGCGTAGGTGTCCCAGCGAATGCCCAGCTCCGGATAAACGTTCGGTGCGTAGGCCTCGGCGTAGAGGATCTCCGCCGCGTCCTCGATGTCCGAGGCTCGCTCGGTCGCGATGTCGGCGTGCGACCCGCGGTAAAAGGCGATTAGCCCCTCGCGCATGCCAGACCGCGCCGCCGGGCGGCTCTCATACTCAGCCTGCACGATCTGCATGGCCGCCCGCTTGAGCTCCGGCAGGGTGTGATCGAGCCGGCCGTTGAGCAACAGGCGATCGACCGCCGCCTCGGCGGTGTCGTAGATGTGGGTCGGGCGGTTGTGGCAGTCGACGCAATCCATGGGATGCCAGGGCGCATCCTCCGGGAGCTCCTCGATCGACTCGAGGACGTAGAGGGTGGTGGCGCCGTCCGGCTTGACCACCCGCACCTCGCGGATCTCGGTGCGCGCCGCGTCGCGGGCGCGATACTCGACCCGGTTGTCGGCGCTGACGTGCCAGTGGATGCCCGTGTGCTTGCCAGAACGGTCGTCGAGGCCGCCGACGTGCAGCATCAGGGCGGTGACCTCCGGGTCCTCGGGGCTGCCGTCCGCTGGCACGCGGCGGAACACCTTGGAACGGTTGCCGTGGAAGACCGCGGGCCAATGGCACTGTTCGCAGGTGTCCCGGGCCGGGCGTAGGTTGTGGATCGGCGTTGGGATCGGACGACTGAAATTGCCAGTCATCACCTCCACCACCTGACGCAAACCGGAGAGCTTGGACTTGACGAACCAGGAGGCGCCGGAGCCGATGTGGCATTCGACGCAGCCGACCCGAGCGTGGGGGGAGCGTTGGTGGGCGGCGAACTCCGGCTCCATCACCGAGTGGCACAGGGTGCCGCAGAACTCGGTCGACTCGGTGTAGTGATAGCCCTCGTAGCTGACCACCGAGAGCAACACGACGTTGGCGACAGACATGCCGGCCACGAACAACGCGAAACGCAAGCGCTTCGGATCAGTCAGGTCGATGCTGAAGATCAGGCCTTCGCTGGCAGTCGGTGCGTGGCCACCTTTGCGGGCGGCGCGGCGCTGCAACAGATAGCCGGCCGGCATGGCCAGCAGCCCGGTCACGAAGATCGCCGGCATCATCATGAACGCGACCAGCCCCTGGTAGGCACCGAGCCCCCGACCAAACACCTCGACGGCCACCGCCGCCAGGATCGCGGTCCCGGACAGGGAGGTGATGATGATGCCGGCCACACCCAGCTTGGTGTTCCAGAGTCCCTTGAGAGCTAGACGCCACACGTTCGTTTACCGTCCTGGGTGACCAGCACCCTGCATCAGAATCAGAATCAGAAAAAGCTGACCTCGCCGTTCACGTGGGTGCCTGAGCCCAGATCGATCTCCGGCGGGTCGGTCCCCTCGAGGATCGTGTACGGGTGGCAGGCAGCGCAGTTGGCGACTTGTGGATGGGGGGCCGGGGGCGGCAGGCCGTGACAGGAGCCACAGGCCGCCTGGCCGCCGTCGACGGTGGTCCAGACAGGCTCGGTGAGCGTCCCGCCGCCGAGGGAGACGCCGTGGCAGTAGACGTTCGAACAGCTCAGGTCGGCGGGGTCGTCGTTCCAGACCGGGCTCTCACCCCGCGCCGCGGCCAGGTAGCCGAACAGGACTTCGGCGGGCGCGTCGTCGATGTGGCCTTCGCTCGAGACGGCCAGCGGTGGCAGATGACAGGCCTCGCAGCTCATGGCCTGACGGAACGGACCATCCTGCGTATGCGTTCGATGCGCGCCGACACCGACCTGGCTGGTGGAGGTGCCGCCGTCGAGGGCACGGGGCGGGGCCGCACCGCTGGCGTCTCCGTGGCAGCCGTTGCAGGTCACCGGGACGTTGACCTCGCCATTGATGTGGAAGCCGCCGGCCACGTCGATGACCAAATCCGTGCCGCTGCGGCTCACCGTTTGAGCGTGACAGATCTCGCAGCCGTCGAGGTCCGGGTGGGGGTCGGGCGGTGGCAGGCTGTGACAGCTGCCGCACTGCGCTTGGCCTTCATCCACCGCGGTCCAGATCGGCGAGGGGTTGTCGCCGCCCCCGAGGGTGGCGCCGTGGCAATAGACCTCGCTGCAGGTGGGCGTCGCGCCGTCGCGGTTCCACACGGGAAAGGCGCCGTCGTTCATGGCGAGGGGACCAAAGGTGAGCTCGGCGGGGAGCGGTGAGTAGAGATGGCCGGCGTCGCCGACCTCCTCCGGCACGGTGTGACATTCGTCGCAGGCGACCGCCGCCCGTAGCTCCCCCGCGCTGAGATGAGCAGCGTGGGCGCCGACCCCGATGTCACTGGTCAGGGCGCTGCCGTTCAGGTCGATGGGGGGCGCGCCGTCCTCCGTGCTGCCGTGGCAATCGTTGCAGGCCACCGTGGTGTCGATCTCTCCGTTGATGTGCAGCCCGCTGGCTATCTCGATCTGGCCGAGCGTGTCCACCACCTCCCGGTGGCAAGCCCAACAGTTGGAGAGGGCGGGGTGGGGTGGCGCCGGGGGCGCGCCGTGACAGCCGTCGCAGCTCACTTGACTGCGGTCGGTGAGAGTCCAGAGCGGCTCGGGGTGCCGACCGCCGGCGTCGTGGCAATAGGTGTTCGCGCAGGTGCCCGCCCCGCGATCCCAGCTCGGTGGTCGGCCGAGGCCGCTACCATCGCCGCTCGCCAGGTCACCGAACCGCACCTCGGCCGGGGCCGGGTCCATGTGCCCGACTTCGTCGACAAACTCCGGCACGGCGTGACACTCCTCGCATGGCAAGCCCTCGCGGCTCTCGCTATCGGCGACGTGCGCTTGGTGCGCGCCCACCGCCAGCGCCGTCGTCTCCTCGGAGGTGTCGAGGGCCCCCGGAGGGGCCGCGTTGGCGGCGCTGCCGTGGCAGGCGGTACAGTCCGACTCCGCCGGCACCAGCGTCGGTAAACCGGTTGCCAGGGGATCGTCATCGCAGCCGGCCGGCCCGCTGATCAGCGCCAGCAACGCTACGACTGAGTAACCTCGGCTGAACTGGCAAACCCGTCTCGAGCTCTGGACCCGCGAGGATCCTCGCGCGAGGTTGTCGCGCCAAGCCCGCGAAGCTCGCAAAGGGCCCGACCTTGGCGGCCTTTGCGCCTTGGCGCGAAACTCTAGACGAGCAATGTCAGACAGCCCGCGCACCGCCATCACCGCTCCCCCCGGTGACAGTTGGTGCACCAAGCCCGCTGGTGGCAGACCCGACAGTTGTTATCGAATCCCCCGGCCACACGGCCGTGGCGCGCCTGCCACGCCCCCCGGTGACTCGGCGGCGTGCTGGTCCGATGGCAGCTGATGCAAACGTTGCTCGCGTGGCAGGTCTTGCAGCGGTCGCGGTCCCAGGCGGCGGCGGAGCCGTGCATGCGATTGGCCCACAGGGCGTTGTGGTCCCGGGGTCGGCGCTCTCGATGGCAACTGTTGCAGGTGGCGGAGCCATCGTGGCACTGCTCGCAGTCCCGACCGTGCTCGTCAAAGACCCGCCAGCGCGCCTCGCTGCCGTGACGGCGGGTCCAAGCCTGTTTGTGGTCAGCGGGCTGCACCAGGCGCGCGTTGGGCTCGTGGCAGGCCTCGCACTTGCGCGGCGAGAGCTTCACCTGGCGGTCGCCATGGCAGCCCGTGCAATCGGTCTGCTCTGCCATCGGCTCGCCGGCGGTGATGGCGTCGCTCGGGATCCCGGCGTGGCAGCCGGTGCAGGCCATCTCCCCGCCGTGCAGCCGGTGGTCAAAGGCGGCCCCCAGGCGGCGCGCCTTGGCCGGGAAGTCATAGGCCATGGCCTCGTCGTGACAGTCGATGCAAGCCTCCGGGTTGAGCTGCGGCGCCCGGTGGTCGTTGCCCACGCTGTGGCAGGTGTCGCACTCGGCGCCCTCGTCGAGGTGCAGCTCGTGGGAGAACTCCGGCAGATCTGCGGCGGCCAACCCGGCCACCGCGGCCACCAATACCGCCCCAACCGCCAAGGGGTGGGTTCGGGTGCGGAGGGGGTTGGGAGCCGGCATCGATCGCCTCAGTAGTCTTGGGTCAGGGAGAGGGTGATGGTGTGGTTGTTCCAGGCGAGCATCTCGAACTGGTAGCGCGCCCGGACCTCGAGCCAGTCGGTCAACTCGACCCCGGCGTCGGCGTAGAACGTCCGCACGTCCTCTAGCTCGTCGACGGTCTGGTAGTAGGTATATTTGTACTGGTCGTAGCTCGAGCCGATCTCCGCCCGCCACTCCCCGGTCTCGTACCCGGCGGCGCCCGCGAACGCCCACACCCCGTGTCCCTCAAAGTCGAAGTCGACGCTGTGCCGCTCCAGGGTCAAGGTGAGGAAGAGGCCCTCGACGAATAGATCCTCCGCCGTGCCGAGCACGTAGAGCCGGCCCAGGTTGCGGTTGAAGGGCGACTCGGGGCCGTCGAGCAGGTGGCGGCCGTTGCCCCCGAGGTGGAGGGCGTAGGTGCCGAGGGTGGTCTCGATCCCGGCCCAGGCGTCGACCTTCCAGCGCAGGAAGGGATCGCTCTGCCCAAGGGTCGAGAAGTAGGGGTCGTCGCGCACGTTGAGCTCGTCGAGCTCCATCGGCTGGGCGTAGATGTTGCCTTCGACGCCAACGTCCAGCCCCGGCCAACCGAGCTTGGCGGCGCCGCCGATGCGGGAGAGGGCATCGTCCACCCCGCGCACGTAGGCACGGACCTGCGCCCACTCGGCGAGTCGGTACCAGGCGGCCAGGCCATAGGACTGATCGATTATCTCGTCGTGGTCGGCGGTGCCTTCGCGCTGGAGGCGGTAATCCACCTCGAGGCGTAGGGCCTCGAAGGGCCGAACCGTGGCGCCCACCGAGCCTACCCAATCCTCGTAGCGCTCTTCGTCGAGGGAGAAAAAGTGCACGGTGCGCCCGCCGAACGCGAACAGGCTGACGATCGGATCGAAGATGTCGAGGGTAACGGAGAGGCCGTCGAGGGCCACGGGCGAGCCGCGCTCGACGACCTGCCGGCCGGCGCGCGCCTCCTCGAGGAGGCCGTCGGTCTGATAGCCAACCCACAACGAGAGCACCTCGATGTAGGCCTCACCGCGGACCGCGTCGTGGGTCGAGCCGAACACGGTGGCGCCACCCGGCGAGAGGCCGTCCAGATCGGACCACACCGTGAGAGCGAGATCGCCCACCAGATCGCCGGAGGCCGAGGTCGCGCCGACGCTCAGGAACAGGTTGCCGTCCGTGTCCCCTTCGTTGCCAAACGGCCCGTCGGCGGTACGCGCTACCAGTTTTTCACGGGCGATCAGGCGCAGCTGTCTCGGCGCTGCGTCCGTGTCAGCCTCACCGCCATCGTCGGCGTCCTCCACGCCAGCACCCACCTCGGCGATAGACCCGGTCACCTCCGGCGCCGCGTCCGTGTCCGTCTCGCCATCAACCTCAGCCCGCACGGAACCGGCGGCGCCGATCACCAGCGCGAGACCGAGCAGGGGCCAGACGAACATCCGGCCGCCCGAGATGAGCGCCGAGAATCTCAATCGTGGTACCCGTCGGCGGAGGTCTCGAGCACGGCGTCACTGCGCACCGACCAAGGTCGGTCGCCGCGGCTAGCCTCGTCGGGTGGGTGACACGAACGGCACGCCCACCCGAGAGTGATGTAAGGCATGGCGTACTCGCCGTCGCCAGTGAATTGGGCGGCGCTCGCGTCGCTGTTGATCGCGAAGAGATGGGTGCGCACGTCGCCGACGCGGTTGGCGGCGTCGCCCTCGGCCGCCACGGTCAGGTGCGGCATGTGACAATCGACGCAATCGACCATAATCTTCATCACCGAGTCGCCCACCGGACCGGTGGAGGCGTTCTGGCGGGCCGCCTCCTGGAAGTGGCAGGTCTCGCAGGCGATGCGGATCGAGCGGTCTGGGTTGATGGGGCCCTCACCGCTCGGCAGCGGGCTGAGGTCGGCAAAGGCGGCGCTCTGATGCGGGTTGTGGCAGTCGATGCAGCTCATGATGTGCTTCTTGGAGGCGAACATTTCGTTCCACTGGCCGGTGTGTTTGATGAAGCCGGCCGCCGCGGGGATGGCGCGCGGGTCCCCGTCGAGGGTGTGACACTGGCCGCAGGCCTCGGGGTCGCGGTCGATGGTGATTTGTTCGTGCAGCGGATCCGCGAGGTGACGGCTACCCGGACCGTGGCATGCTTCGCATTGGATGCCATCCTCGTTCCAGGCACCGATGATGCCCGGGATCGGATCGCCGTTGGCGTCGAGGGTGACCCCGCTGGGGTCGTAGCCGGTGGTGTGGCACGCGGCGCAGGTGAAGGGGACCGCCGCCTCCCCGACCCGGGACTGGCCCCACTGGCCCGATGCCTGAATCCATTTGTTGGTGAAGGTCGCCGCGTCGCAGGTGCCAAGGGTGCTCCCGGCGCACTCCGTGTCGCAGAAACCATCCCCATCGGCGTCGCCATCGCCCACCGGGCAGGTGATCAAATAGCCATCGGAGTCGATGAACTGGGTCATCCAAGCCCAGGCGCCGATCAAATAGGAGACGTCGTCCCAGGTGTAGCCCACGGGCGGATTGTTCGGTTGGTTGCCGGTGGCGGGCGACTCGGTCATGCCCAGGTTCTGCTGGAGGTTGGCCGGGGCCGCACCCTCCACCACGCGCAGGCCGTTGCCATGGGCCGTACGCGCCACCTGAGCGGCGTGATCCGGGTGGCAGCCTTCGCAGGCCTCTGAGCCGACATAAACCGCGGGCCCGAAGCCACCGGCGGGGAGACCCGTCTCGGCCGTGCAATCGAGGAGGTCAACCACGCCGTCGCCGTTCCTGTCCTCGGTCGCCACGTCCGCCTGGCCGTTGCCGTCGAGATCCCAACAGGCCTGACCGTCCTGGCCCGCCAACCCGGTGCAATCACGCACATCCACCGAGCCGTCGGCGTTGCTATCCTCGAGCGCCGGGTCGGGCTGCCCGTTGCCATTGAGGTCCCAACAGGCGATCCCGTCGACGCCAGCGGCGCGGCAATCGAGGATGTCGAGCACGGCGTCGCCGTTTTGATCCGTGAGGCCTTCCCAGCAGGGCAGACCGTCCGTGCCCGGCGAGCCCTCGGGGCCAACCGGGCCCGGATCGCACGCGGCCACCAGGAGGCCAGCGGCCACCCACGGGAGAAATCGAACGTTTGTCACTGGAACCTCCGAGCCGAGAACCCGCAGATCGATCTGGGTTCTGGGCCGGGGTGCAAGAACGGGACCAAACACCCCTCGTCTATTCCTTGGGTAGGGCATGGCATGGGATGCGCGGGAAGGACCAACGTACCTTTCTTTTCAGGCAGATCCATGCATCCGCAACGAACCGGTCGAGAGTTTGCAGGAAGAATCAGAGAGCCTGGCACAACCCTGTCAGGGTGACAAGGCCGAAGCTCATGGGTGTGTCAGGATGACAAAACGACTCACCCGATCAGGCCGAACTCGTGCAGCCGCCGGTAGAGCGTCTTGGTGCCAATGCCAAGAATCCGCGCGGCCTTGGCCTTATTTCCCCCAACACTTTCGAGGGTTTTGAGGATGTAGGTCCGGTTGACGTCGTCGAGGGTGCGGCCGAGGGGCATGGCGATCTGGTCTGGCTCAGAGCCGCTCCGGACGTGGCCGGGTAGGGCGCTCTCGGCAATCTCGTCGTCACGGGACATGACCACCAGGGCTTCGATGCAGTTCTTGAGCTCGCGCACGTTGCCCGGCCAACGGTACCGCGACAGGGTCTGCATCGCCCCGGGGCTGACCCCGGTGATGGTTCTGTCGTGAACCGCGTTGAATTCATTGATGAACGTATCAACGAGGAGCGGCAGGTCGCCTTTGCGCTCGCGCAGGGCGGGCAGCCGGAGGGTCACCACGCTGAGCCGATAATAGAGCTCTTCGCGGAAGGTGCCGTCTGCGACCGCCCGTTCGAGGTCACGGTTGGTGGCGGCCACAACCCGTACATCCACCTCGATCGACTGGGTCGATCCGACCCGCTCGAACATCTTCTCTTGGAGCACACGCAGCAGCTTGAGCTGGGAGGGGACCGATAAGTCCCCGATTTCATCGAGGAAAATGGTCCCCCTGTCGGCGGCCTCAAAGCGCCCCGCCCGGCTGCGGTGGGCGCCGGTGTACGCCCCGCGCTCGTGGCCAAACAGCTCGCTCTCGAGCACACCCTCGGCCAGCGCCGCGCAGTTGACCTTGACCAGCCGGGCTCCGACGCGCTGGCTCAGGTCGTGGATCGCCTCAGCCACCAGCTCCTTGCCGGTGCCACTTTCGCCTAAGATCAGCACAGTAGCGTTGGTTTCGGCGATTCGTTCGATGTCCGCGAGCAGCTCCAACATTGGGGGCGAGGTCCCGAGCAGCTTGCGGTCGGTGCTTCGGCCCGCAAGACGACGTTTTAGCTCAGCATTCTCGCGCATGATCCGGCGGGGGGCCATCGCCTTGGCAATCACCAACTCGAGGCGGTCGAGGTCAATCGGTTTGGTCAGAAAATCGACGGCCCCGCGCTGCATGGCCTCGACCGCGGTGCTGATGGAGCCCTG
>JAUUZB010000689.1 GCA_030590185.1 Deltaproteobacteria bacterium | reverse complement strand
GGTGATCTCGGTGCGGGTCGGCGACTCCTTCGTGGTCGACACCAACAACTGGGCCAACGGGGCGATCTTCGCGGTCGACTCCGGCGCCAAGGTTTTGCAGTCCGCGGTCGGCGCGATCAACAACCCCAGCCACGGCCGGGCGGCCATTGAGTACGCCTACGACCGCGGCGTCATCAACATCATGTCGGCGGCCGACGAGACCGCCCAGCATCAGAACTACCCGGGGACGCTGCGTCACTGCAGCTACGTGCACGCGGTGCGCTACGACGCCGAGGATCTCGGCCAGGCCACCACCTTCTTGAACTTCTCCAACTGCACCAACTTCGGCGGTCGCCTCACCCTATCGGCGCCATCCACCGGCTGCTCATCGGGCGCCACCGGCGCGAGCAGTGGTGTCTCCGGGCTGGTGGCTAGTGCCATGCAGAACGCCGTCGACGGCGGCGCCTATGCCGCGCCCAACTCCAGCACCGGTCTGTCCGGCGCCGAGACCTTGCAGGTCATCGCCCAGGCCACCGACGACATCAATCTCCCGACCTCGCAGCCCGACCACGCGGACTACGACTCGGATCGCTACCCCTCCAAGCAGGGCTGGGACATGTTCTTCGGCTACGGCCGGATCAATGCCCGCACCGCGGTCGACATGGTGCTCGATGGCGAGATCCCGCCCGAGGCGGACATGGTCGAGCCTCGCTGGTTCGACCTGTTCGACTCGACCGGCGCCGACATCGAGATCACCGGCACCGTCGCAGCCCCACGGGCCGCCGTCGCCTCCTGGGTGCTCGAGTACGCGATCGGCGTGGAGCCGGATGACTTCGATGGCAGCCTGTGGACCGAGATCAACAGTGGCACCAGCGAGCTGGTCGCCGGCACCCTTGGCACCCTCAGCCCCGGGAGCATCCCTGGCTTCGACCCGGAGGCTCGCATCGAGCCGTACAACACCCGGGCTGACCTCGGCGCCGTTGACGACAACTACACCAAAGCGATCAAGGTCAACCGCCACGCCATCACCCTGCGCCTGCGGGTCACCGACGACGCCGGCCGCGACAGCGAGGACCGGCGCACCATCTACGTGCACCACGACGAAACCTGGAAGGCTGGCTTCCCCATCGACCTCGGGGTGGGCGGCGAGTCCTCACCCAAGCTCTACGACCTCGATGGCACCGGCGGGCTGGAGATCGTCATCGCCGACGCCGATGGCTACGTGCACGCCTTCACCGCCGATGGCAGTGAGCTCCCGGGCTGGCCGGTGGCGACCAACGCCGGCCGCGCGGTCACCCACCCCGGCTCGGATGCCTACACCGTCGGCCCGGACGGCATCCCCGGCAACGGTGACGAGCTCGACCCGAACGTGCGCAGCGTGATCCTCGCCGCCGTGGCGATTGGCGACATCACTGGCGACGGCGAGGTCGAGGTGGTCGCCGCCACCCTCGACGGCGAGATCTACGCCTGGACCAACGCCGGCGTCGGGGTCAGCGGCTTCCCGGTCGCCGTGCCCGAGACCTACCAGGGCAAGGACACCGACGATGACTCTTTCGTTGAGATCGGCGTGTTCGCGGCGCCCGCCCTCGGCGACCTCGACGGTGACGACGACCTCGAGATCGTGGTCGCCACCCTCGACCAGCAGGTCATCGCCCTGCAGGGGGACGGCACCATGATGAACGGCTTCCCGGTCGACGGGCCGCCCGACGCCGCCGACCCGACCAAACCGTACCTGCGCACCATCGTCGACCCGGTGCTCGACCCGGACGGTCAAACCCGCCGCATCGTCTCCTCGCCGGCCATCGGCGACCTCGACGGTGACGGAAACCTAGAGATCGTGGTTGGCACCAACGAGGCGCTCAACGATCAACTCTCGGTGATCTACGCCATCACCTACGACAAAACCGCGGACAAGGCGGTGGCCTACGGTCGCACCTGCGGCACCGCTGAGGCGGAGGGCGAGAACTGCTGGCCGCTGATCATGGTCGGTGGCTACCCGAACGCCCTGCCGTACGTCGGTGAAGGCTCGCCGGGCTCACCCATCCTCGCCGACCTCGATGGCGACGGCACCCTGGAGATAGCCGCCGCGTCGATCGCCGACTTTGGTCGCCTCTATCATCACGATGGCTACAACAACATCAGCTCCCTCGACAGCGCCTACCGGGTGCTCAAGGCGGGTGGCGGCTACTACGGCGTCAACAGCAACAGCGACCAGTCCTCGAGCCTGGTGATGATCAACTCCGGCGCCTTTGGCGACGTCAACGACGACGGCGTGCTCGACTATTTTATCGGCGCGGCGGGCGCCAACTTCGTCGACAACCTGCTCTACGACGGCATCCGCGGTGACTTCGACCACCAGCTGGTCGGCTGGGACACCGCCACCGGCGAGATGATCGACGGCTTCCCGCAGATCATGGAGGATTTGCAATTCTTCCTCAACCCGTTGATCGCCGATGTGGATGGCGACGGCAGCGCCGAGGTGATCAACACCAGCGCCACCTTCGTGATCCACGCCTTCAAGACCGACGGCAGCGAGCCGGCGGGCTGGCCCAAGTTCACAGGTCAGTGGCAGATCGCCACACCGGCGGTCGGCGACATCGACGACGACGGCCTGCTCGAGATGGTGGCGGTCACCCGGGCCGGCCTGCTGTTCGTCTACGAGACCGAGGGCGCGGCGGACGGCAACGTGCAGTGGCCGAGCTTCCGGCACGACGCGCGCAACAGCGGCAACTTCGAAACCGCGGACCCGAAGATCGCGCTGCCGGACTTCTCGGATCCCGACCCGGACGACCCGGATGTCTGCACGAGCGGTTGTTGCTGCAACGCCGTCTCGTCGGACCAGGCCGCGGGGCTCGATTGGACCGCGGCGCCGTGGGTGATGCTTGCTGCCCTGCTGGTGATCATCCGTCGACGCGGCTGGCGCGCATAGCCATGGGACGCATGGTTGCACGCTCCCTCGCGGCCCTCAGACCGGCGGCCGGTCTCGCGCTCAGCCTCCTGCTGCTGCTCGGCGCGGGGCCCGCTCAGGCCGAAGAGGATAGCCTGACGCTCGACCTCGACGACCTATCGGCCAGCCTCGACGGCTATTGGAAAATGCGCTCCGTCGTCATCGGCAATATTTTCTTGGGGCAGGCCGACTACACCGACGTCGGTCGACAGTTCCACGACGAGTACGAAGGCCGCGTGCGCGGGGTTGAGCAGACCAACTACTTCCTGCACCAGGCGCGCCTCTCGCCGGCAATCGACTACGGCAAGTGGGCGAGCCTGAAGTCCGACGTCGACATCCTGGACGGTGTGGTCTGGGGAGACAACGCCAGTGTGGCTGCGCTGCCCCTGTTCGCGGGCAGCCCGAGCAACACCGGCCTCGACGGCAACGAGCTCGACGCCTTTGCCCTGCGTCGCCTGTGGTTGGAGATCAACCTGCCGGTGGGCGTGCTGCGGGTCGGGCGCATGCCCTCCCACTGGGGCATGGGTCTGTTGGCCAACAAGGGGGACGGCCTCGACGCGGATTTCGGTGACTTCAGCTATGGCAGCACCCTCGACCAAATCTTGTTCGCGACCAAGCCGGTGTTGATCGCCCAGACCCTGCTGGGTGTCGAGGAGCCGGAGAAGACCATCGGCGCCAACTTCATCCTGGCGGCGGCCTACGCCAAAATGACGGACCTCGCCCGGGTCGACGGTGAGGACAACCCGGAGCAGGTGTGCGTGGAGCAGATCAACTGCCCGCCCCAGATCCTCTTTTCCAAGCCGAACGACGACGTCGACCAATTCCTCGGTGTCCTCATGTACAAGGACGAGGCCGCCAATCTCCTCGAGCCGGACGACATCATCCAGGCGGGGGTCTACGTGGTCCACCGGGTCCAGCCGATCACCCGCTCCAAGGTGTGGATCATCGACGCCCACCTCAAG
>JAUUZB010000253.1 GCA_030590185.1 Deltaproteobacteria bacterium | reverse complement strand
CGGGGAGGCCTTATTCGACGACAAGTTTGCGGTCGAGGCCGCCGGCCGCATCGCCGAGACCTAAAAGCAGGAAGAGATCGACGACGGCATCGCGGACAACGCCGCCAGCATCCTCGACGACCCGGAGCTCCTGTACGAGACCAAGGCGGCGCTGGAACGGGTGGTGGCGGAGCAGGACTTGAACCTCAGGTTGATCGATTGGCAGACCGCATCCGGCATGGTCGGGCAGCTGATCGTGGTGCTGCGCGGCGTGTTCTACGTCGCCATCCTGATCATCTTCGTGGTCGCCATCGTGATCATCAACAACTCGATGGTCATGGCGACCATGGAGCGAGTCGACGAGATCGGCACCATGCGCGCCATCGGGGCGCGCAAGTCGTTCGTGGTTTATATGCTGCTGGTGGAGACCGCGGTCCTGGGCATGCTCTCCGGTGTGCTCGGCATGATCGCCGGGGCTCTAGCGGTGACTGTCATCGGCCGGGTGGGCATACCGGCGGTGCACCAATTCTTGATCTTCCTGTTCTCCGGACCGCGACTCTACCCTACTTTTGATGCCGGCAATCTGATCTTCGCCTTTGTGGTGATCTTGCTGGTCAGCCTGGCTGCTACCTTCTGGCCCGCCCGGATCGCGGTCGGTATCCAACCGGTGGTGGCGATGCAGGCCAAGGAGTAGCCGATGGTGACCGATCGGATCTCTACGCTCCTCGTCATCGCGGTCCGCAGCCTGCTGCAAGCCCGCCGCCGCACCTTCATGTTGTCGGCGGCGCTCGGCATGGTTTCCTTCCTGATGATGATCTTGATGGGCCTGTCCCAGGGGGTCAGCGACACCTTGCTCGAATCATCGACCGCCTTGATGACCGGACACGTCAACATTGGCGGCTTCTACAAAGCCAAGCTGGCCGACGCCTACCCGATGATTACGCGGGTGGACGAGATCCGGAAGGTCGTGAACGAGACCCTGCCGGACGTACGCCTGGTGATCGACCGGGATCGCGGCTGGGGCCGGATCATCTCCAAGACCGGCAACGCCTGGGTGGCAATCCACGGCGTGGATATCACCGAGGACACCGCCCTGGCCGATAGCCTACAGCTCGCCGCCGAGAACGAATACCTACCGGACGGCGCCGATGGCGAGGGCAGAGATCAAATCGTCGGCGACATCTCGCGTTTGAGTGAGCCGGACACGGCGATCCTGTTCGTCAGCCAAGCCAAACGGCTCGGGGTGGTGGTCAACGACACCCTGACCATCAGCTCCGAAACACTCGGCGGTATGGTCAACACCTATGACGTGCGGGTGGTGGCGGTGGTCCGTGACATTGGGCTGATGTCGAGTTGGAGTCTGTTCGTCCCGGAGCAGGTGGTGCGCGATCTCTACCGCCTCAATGACGACACCTCCGGGGTGGTGATGATCTACCTCGATGACATCGAGCGCTCCGCCGAGGCGCTCGAGGAGCTGACCGTGGCGCTCGAAAAGGCCGGCTTCGTGTTGATGGAGCGCAACCCGACCCCCTTCTGGCACAAGTTCGAGATCGTGGCCGGCGAGGACTGGCTCGGGCAAAAGCTCGACCTGACGATTTGGGAGGAGGAGATCGCCTTTGCCAAGCTGGCGATCACCGTCTTCGACACCATCTCGGTCTTCCTCATCGCGATCTTGATGGTGATCATCATCGTCGGGATCACCAACACCACCTGGATCGCGGTGCGCGAGCGCACCCAGGAGATCGGCACCCTGCGGGCCATCGGCATGGGGCGCGGGCAGGTGTTGCTCATGTTCCTGCTCGAGGCGGCGATCCTCGGCTTTGTGGCCACCGGCGTCGGCGCCCTGGCCGGGGCGGGGTTGGCGGGCCTGCTCAACGTCGTCGAGATCCCGATCAACTCCCAGGCCATGCGCGCGGTTCTCATGTCGGACGAGCTGCGCATGGCGATCCAACCGGGCCTGATGCTAAGGGCGGTGGCAATCTTCACCTTCTTCACAACCTTCGCGGCGTTGTGGCCGGCCCTGCGCGCTGCCCGGATGCAGCCGGTCACCGCCATCCACCGGGTGGGCTGATGAAAACGGCGGTACTCATTTTCGTAGCGACCGTGTCCTTCGCGGCGACGGCGACGCCGGCACGGGCGGCCCTAAACGACGCCGAGATGCTGGAGCTTCTCCAGACCATCGACGACCGACAACGCAACGCCGGTGACTACCAAGCCCTCGCCTACATCGAGAACAAGCAGAAGGGGAGGAGTGACCTTCTCTACGAGGCGGTCATCTACCGCCGGGACAAAGACAACAAGCTGATGATCCTGTTTACCAAGCCGAGGAGTGAGGCCGGCAAGGGTTATCTGCGGATCAACAAGAACCTGTTCTTGTACGACCCGACGGTGGGCAAATGGGAGCGCCGCACCGAGCGCGAGCGCATCGGTGGCACCAACTCCCAACGCGCCGACTTCGACGGCTCGCGGTTCGCCGAGGAGTTCACCCCTACCTATGTGAGCGAGGAGAAGCTCGGCAAGTTCGTGGTCCATCACCTGGAGCTGCGGGCCAAGGAAGGAGTCGACGTCGCCTATCCGATCATGCACCTCTGGATCGACATCGACACCAAGAACATCCTCAAGGCCCAGGAGCACGCCCTGTCGAATCGCCTGATGCGGACCGCGTACTACCCCAAGTGGAACCGGGTCTACAGCGAGAGCAAGAAGGCGCACATCTACTTCCCGCGCGAGATCCGCATCTACGACGAGGTAGAGAAGGAACGCACCAGCACCATCGTGATGCGCAAGGTCGACCTCACGCCGCTCAATGCCAACATCTTCACCAAGGCTTGGCTCGAGAGTAAGAGCCGGTAGTCGTGATGGTCCGGCTCGACCTGCTGCTGGCGCTCTCGCTCAGCGCGTCAATCGCCTCGGCGCAGCCCGTTGACGAGGCGGCCCGTGAGGCCGAGATTTTTGGCGACGACGATGGAGAGGCGGCACGGGAAGCTGACATCGTCAGCAACGGCGATGGAGAGACGGCACGCGAGGCCGAGATCTTCGGCGACGGGGAGGACAACCCATCCTCCGACGAGGAGACCCGCGAGTCACAACTGTTCGGCGACACGGACGCCGCCGCCACCGACAGCACCGACAGTCTCGAGGACCGCATGGCCGAGGCGCTCGAGGTGATCGACGCGTCGACCGACATCGGCGGCCAGGTCTACCTGCGCCTCGACCTCAACACCGCGCCCTATCGCTACAACGTCGATGACGAGGGCGAGATCGCCGACGACGAGCTGTTCTCTAGCCCCAACCTCGCCGACTTCTACCTCGACGCCCGACCCACGGATCGCCTGCGCGCCTACGTGCGCGGCCGTTTTCGCTACGACCCGACGGTCTCCGACGCCAGCCGCGTCTTCGGCCAGGCCCTCGAACGCGACAGCATCACCCTCGACCAGCTATGGCTCAAGTTTGACATCTTCGAGATCGCCTACCTGACCATCGGCCAGCAGGCGATCCGCTGGGGCTCCGGCCGCCTGTGGAACCCGACCGACTTCTTGCACAAGCAGCGCCGCGACCCGCTCGCGGTGTTCGACGAGCGTACCGGCGTGAACCTGGTCAAGGTCCACTTCCCCATCGAGAGCCTGGGCTGGAACTTCTACGCCGTGGCCGACCTCGACGGGGTCGGGAACCCGGAGGATATCGGGGCGGCGGTGCGCGGCGAGTTTCTGTTCGGTGAAACCGAGATCGCGGTCTCCGGCGCCTGGCGTGACGAGAACCCGTTGCGCTTTGGGCTCGACGTCACCACCGGCTTTTGGCTGATCGATCTGCGCGTCGAGGTTAGCCTGATGCACGGCCTGAAGACCCCCTTCTGGGGCGGCGACTACCTGCTCGACTTCGAAAACCTCGAGATCGCCCTGCCGACCGAGCGCTCCCGCGAGGATGACTGGATCCTGCAAGGGGTGGCCGGCGCTGAGATCACTTTCAACTACACCGACGACGACGCGGCGATCATCGGCGTGGAGTATTTCTACAACGACACCGGCTACAAGACGAACAGGCTCTACTCCTGGTTATTCGCCCAGGGCCAACTCGACCCGCTCTATGTCGGCCGCCACTACCTGGCGGTCTTCCTGATGCTCGCCGCGCCCCTCTCTTTTGACGACAGCACCATCATCCTCACCGGCGTCGGCAACCTGAACGACCTGTCGTTCCTCACCCGCCTCGACTACCGGGTGCGGGTGTTGACCCGCCTCGACTTCTATCTCTACGGCACCTGGCACTTCGGCAACGAGGGGGTCTTTCGCCTCGGCTTCGAGGGGATCGAGATCCCCGGTCGTGGCGAGCCGGTCATCGACCGCGCACTCGAGACACAAGGAATCGACAGCGCCACCGCCGTGGCCCTCGAGCGAGGGTTGCCCACGGCGGAGTTCGAGGCTGGGCTGGGGTTGCGGTTGAGTTTTTGAGCGGGGTGGCGGGGCGTCGCCGCTGGGTCCCGGGGCTCACGTAGTGCACTCAATGCAGTGAGTCGCGATCGACAGCCAGATTGAGTCAATCCAATCTGACCCGTGCGAGTCGATGGCCCAGCGCCAACAACCCAGCGAGCCCGAGACCGATCAACAGCCAAAGCCACCAGCGCAACGAGGCCCTAGCCCCATCCCAACCCAAACCGGAGGGGCGATAGGGGGCCGCCAGCCAGTAGACCTCAATCTCACCGATCGGCACCAGGCTCTCGCCGGCGCGCGCAGTGAGGCGCAGGCGTTTACGCGAGCGGTGGTTTTCCATGCCCCAAAAGAGTTTCCAGGTGCCCTGCCGTAGGAAGCGCGGGGGTCGTGCCAAGGTCCGATCGATCACCACCTGACCCGACTGCCATCGGTCGGGGGTCCAGGCGCCGTCGGCGATCGGGTGCCGGAGGGTGATCTCCGCGCCGTCCCGCTCGCGCCGCGCCACGATTATCCCATGCCAGCCATGGCGCAGCGGGCCCCCAGCGCTCAGGGCGACCTCCACCAGGAAGCCGGTGCCCGGTGCGGTGGCCTCGGGGATCCGGGCGCCGAGCACGGTGACCCCTTTGGTTAGCCGGACCGGTACGAAGCCGTCGGTCCAGGTCGGGGGAACGTCAAGAACAACTCCGGGCCGGCGTTCTTGCATCGGCAGCGGCAGTGAACGGGTGCGCCCGGACTCCTCGATCTCTTCCGGCGGTTGACGGGGTGCGGGTCGTGCCCCAGGGGCGAGCGTCACCACGCATGAACGTCGCGCCGGCTCGTAGCGCAGCTGAGTTGCGAAACCCGCACTCTTCTCGTTGATCGCGGCGCAGGTCCGCTCGGCCCACACGCGGGAGGGGATGCCCACTCGACTCGACCGCAACCGAACCGGCAGGAGCCGAAGCTCAGTGAACCCGCCCGCCCCAAAGGAGAGCAACACCGCCACGGATTGCTCCATGCCGGCCCGATGGATCCAGTCGAACAGAAAGGTCCCCATATCGTAGACAATCGCGCGGCCGCGATAGACCTCCACGCCGTGGAACTGGTGAGCGGAGTGACCGAGGATGGCATCGGCCCCCGCGTCGATCAGGGCGTGGGCCAATTTGACCCGGGCCGCCGTCGGGCCCTCGGTCCAGTTTCGACCCCAATGGGGCGATACCACAACGAGATGGGCACGAGCGCGGGCCTCCCTGATGATGGGGACGAGGGATCGGGCGATGGCGTCGTCGTTCGGGTAGCTATTGGTGCCTGGTCGGCCGACGGCGGCGTGGCCGTGGGTGGCCTGGTCGTCGACACCGATGACCGCGAGGATGAGCTCCCCGACCTTCACATAAGTAGGAGCGCTCGCATCGGTCCGATCCCGGCCGGCGCCAGCTTGGGCAATACCTGCGGCGGCGAGCAACTCCAATTGCTCCTCGAGGGCGGCGGGCCCGTAGTCCATGGTGTGATTGTTGGCGGTGGTTACGAGATCAACGCCAGCGGCGACCAGCGCCTCGAGCGCCACGGGTGGGGCTCGGTAGAGGAACGGCTTGAGCTCCCCCTTGTCGGTCATGGCGCCGCGGCTAGCGACGACGCATTCCAGATTCACCAGGGCTAAATCCGCCCCGCGCATGATTTTCCCCACCTCACCAAAGGGCCAGTCGGCATGGTGGGCGGCGAGCGCCCCGGAAAAGCTGCGGGCGATCATGGTGTCGCCGCCGGCAACCAACAGATGGCCGGGGCGTGGCGCGGCTTCTGTGTCCACGGCCGCGAGCAGAGCGAGCACCGAAATCGCTATCATACCTTCCCCGCCGCGTCATTTCTCCCCCCATGCCCTGAGCCTTGTTCTAGCCGGCCGAGCCGCTACCTCTACCTCTTTCACCGTTTACGGTCTTGACTGCGGCATCCGCCACACCCCCGGTCACATTGCCGCAGGTGTCGCGTCCCGTTCTGCGACAACACGCGACGAGGTAGCGGCGCTGGTGGCGCGTATCGTGGCCGATGGCGAGACTG
>JAUUZB010000778.1 GCA_030590185.1 Deltaproteobacteria bacterium | reverse complement strand
CGCCGAGTATGTCGTCACTATTCACGGCCGCGCCACCCACCAGGGGGTCGAGCCCGAGCGTGGGGTCAACGCGGTGGTGGAGGCCGCCCACCAGGTCCTGCGCATGCTCGAATTCGAGGATCTGGACGCCGGGACGACCGTCGGGCCAACCGTGATCGACGGCGGTCGGGCCATCAACATGGTCCCCGACCACGCCGAAATCCGAGTCGACGTACGCGCATGGACCCACGCCGAGACGCAACGTCTCGATGCCGCGCTCCGTGGGCTCAAGCCAGCGGTCAACGGCGCCCAGATACACGTTTTCGGAGGCTGGAACCGACCGCCGATGGAGGCATCGGAAGCCTCGTTTGCGTTGTTCGAACACGCTCGTGCGCAAGGCGCCAATCTCGGGCTCGATCTCAAATGGGTTCGCTGGGGCGGCTCCTCCGACGCCAACCTCGCCGCATCGGTCGGGACCCCGACCGTGGACGGGTTCGGGCCCGTTGGAGAGGGTGCGCACCAGCTCGACGAGTACATCGTCGTCAACGAGCTGCCACGACGGCTGGCATTGCTCGCGGAGGTGGTGACCTCGCTCGCCCGGTTGGAGGCGGTCGAACCCGAACCGCACCCCCCATTCGAACCGCCGGTAGGCGGGTAAGGAGGATTTTCATGACAGCGAAGGTCATCATCGCGGGCGCAGTCCGGACGCCGGTAGGTGCGGTCGGCGGAGGGCTCAGCTCTCTGCAGGCACAGGATCTGGCAGTCGTCGTGATCCGCTCTCTCCTCGAGGCTTCGGGCCTCGACCCAACCCTGGTCGAGTACACCTGTTTGGGATGGGTGATGCAGGATCCGCGCTCGCCCAACATCGCCAAGACCGCCGCCGAGCTGGCGGGCGTTCCGAGCAGCTCCCCCGGCACCACCTTCCACGAGAACTGTGCATCCGGGGGCGCAGCGATCCACAGCCTGGCTCGGCGCATCATGCTCGGCGAGGTCTCCCTCGGCGTGGCGGGCGGCGTGGAGTCCCTTTCAAACGTGCCCCGCTACCTCTTCGCCGGGCGGACAAAGGGCCAGCTTTACGGCGACATGACCCTCTGGGACGGGCTTTTCGGAGCTCTCACCGACTCCAACGTCGGTGACCACGGCGAACTGATGGGTCTGCTCACCGAGCGGTTGGTCGAGCGCTACGGGCTGACCCGCGAGGAGCAGGACGAGATCGCCTACCGCAGCCATCACGGCGCGCTCGAAGCGTGGGAGGACGGTGCTTTCGGGGGGTACGTGGTGCCCGTCGAGATCCCGCAACGCCGCGGCGAACCCGTGGTGGTCGATCGCGACGAGGGACCTCGGCCCATCACCATGGAGGAGCTCGAGGCGGCACGCCCCTACTTCAAACCGGACGGCGGCACGATCACCGCACTGAATGCATCAAGCGTCAACGACGGTGCGGCCGCGGTCCTGCTCGCGAGCGAGGAGCGCGCCGCCGAACTCGGTCTCCAGCAGCTCGCCGAGATCACCGCCTTCCACAATGTCGGGGTGGCGCGCGAGTACATGGGCGAGGGGGCGTTCAAGGTGGTCCCGCCGTTGCTCGAGCGGGCTGGCCTGGCGATCGAGGGTGTCGACTTCTTCGAGATCAACGAGGCCTTCGCGGCAGTTCTCGCTTCGGCGTTCCACGATATCCCGGAGCTGCCCCCCGACAGGACCAACCTCTGGGGCAGCGGAATCTCCATCGGGCACCCGGTCGGCTGTACCGGCGCGCGCCAGATCGTGGATATGACCCATCAGCTGCGTCGCAGAGGCGGGCGCGTGGGTCTTACGAGCAGGTGTGTCGGTGGCGGGATCGGCAGCGGCGAGATCATCACGACAATCTAACCCGCATATCCACTAGGTCAGCCTCCTACAAAACCCCGGCTGTCATCCTGAGCTCACCAGGAGCGAAACTGAAGGTGGGCCGAGGCCCACCCTCCTTTTTGGTCTATTGGTATTGGAAGCCTAACTGCAGCCCGCTATTTCGCACACCCCAAGGTCGACCCCTGCATAGGATCTACTTTGGACCCACAATTTGCGTGGGATCGTGGGCTTTAGCCCACCTTCAGGGTCCTTTTCGCATCTTTGGCGTTGTGGAAAGCGATGCCCTTCACGGTCATTCCGACGACCCTTGGATGACGCCCCGCGTCACTACAATTGAACGCCTTCGGGCCATTGCACGAAGACTCCGTTACTCATGACGATATCTTCTTCTAAACGATGGATCGGACCGGTCGTGTACGGCAGGCTGGCAACACCATCCAATGCGTAGGAGATCAAGGTGTAATTGCGGCCGTCACTGATGTACATGAAAGGTCGCCCCCATCCGTCAGTCGCTTTGAAGTCCCCCATGTACCCCTGAAGGGATGACCGCAGGTTTTCGACGCTCCCGAGCGATGTTTCGATCGGGTAGTCGGTGCAATCCTGCGAGTACAAACTCACCGCCCTGGCGATTGTTTTGAGGTCCGCCATCGACCGGGTCTGACGGGCGCGTTGGATGGCTGTTATCAGGTTTGGGATTGCAATCGCTGAGATGAGGCCGATGACGGCGACCACAATCAACAGTTCAATGAGGGAGAACCCTGGGGAAGTTGAATGGCGTCGAGTGTTCACGCTGGAAATGCAGCAATTAATGTGCCAGATTCTCGGATGATGGTATTCAAGTCCCCCCCGGAACCTTGTCGGCCCAAGATTTCGGTGTTAGAGTCAACCCCCGCGCGGGCGGGCATAACTCAGCTGGTAGAGTGTCAGCTTCCCAAGCTGAATGTCGCGGGTTCGAGTCCCGTTGCCCGTTCCACGCAAGCACCCTGATTCGACGAAGGAAGAACACATGGGCCTGTTCGGACAAGACGACACAGCACCGGAAAAAAAGACCCCGCAGCCACCCCGGAAAGCCGGCGCCAGCCCCACCGCTGGGTCTGACAAGAAAACCGTCATCGCCCGTCCGACGAGGATCGAGGGCCGGGTGCTCGGGTCAGGCGAAATACTCGTCGAGGGAATGATCAAGGGCACCATCGACAGCGATGGCAAGGTCAGGGTGAGCGAGCAGGGCAGGGTCGAAGCGGATGTCCACGCACGCCTGGTCGCGGTGGCAGGGACCATCACCGGCAACATCACAGCTGACGATAGGATCATTCTCGAGCCCACTGCGCAGGTCGACGGTAACATCACAGCGCCCCGCATCCTGATCGAGGACGGCGCCACCTTCAAGGGTCAGGTCAACATGAGGGCGCCCGAGAAGTCGGGCAGCATCCAGACATCGAGCGCGCGCAAGGATCCCGCCGTTCGCTAGAGTCCTTAACAGGCTCCTAACCCGGCTTCTCCGGATCCGGCACGCAGAGAACCCGCCGGTAGCGTTCGCGATAAATCCCCGCCAATGTCAGAAACGCGGTCATCGCCAACGGACCGAGGAGCAGGCCGACCGCCCCAAATGCCATCGCCCCACCGATCAGGGATAGAAACACCAATAACGTGTGCATCTGGGCACGCCGCCCCACCAACAGCGGTTTGAGCCAGTATTCGACGACGGTCGCGACAACCGCCAACGGAACGAAGAGCATGACGGCACGTCCCGTTTCCCCCGCAAAGAGCAGGATGATG
>JAUUZB010001014.1 GCA_030590185.1 Deltaproteobacteria bacterium | reverse complement strand
CGCCGCCGGTGCCGGGCATCTCCTCGCGGCGCCCGACCTCTCGGTCCGGTTGGCCGGTCTAGCCGGAATCGGCGCTGGTTGCGGCGGTCTGTTCCTGCTCCGCTTCGCCTGGCGCCCGGTGCAGCTCCACCTCTGGCTCGGGGTCACCGGCCGCGTCTTCGCGGTGCCGGGTTATCTGTGGGCTAGCCTGCCCGGTCTGGCCCTGGCCCTGATGATCCGCGGCTCGATGGTGACCCCTATCCCGTGGCTATGGGCGGCGGCGGCTGGCGCCGGGCTCGCGCTGGTCCTATGGGTCACCGGACTCGAGACCCGCTTGGGCGGCAACCGCGTCCGCCCGCCCCAGGGGGTAGAGGCCCCGCAGGCCGCGGGGCTCGTCCCTTACCGCGGCCTATTCCAACAATTCGACGACCCCTATGAAGCCTACACCGAGGTGGCGCGGCGGGCCCTCGACGACCGCAACGATGGCGCCGCCGCCGTTGCCGTCGACCGCCTGGTGGGCGAGTTGATCGCCCATGGCGATCGAGCCGGCATCACTCGGATCGGCAAAGAGTTCGGCGCGAGGATACCGGCCGCCGGTCTCGGCCCTCCTGTCGTGGCAGCGCTCGCCGAGGTTGCCGAGGACCAGGATCCGTGGCTCGCCGACGCCCTCTACCAGTCCCTTGCCGACCGCGGTTGCGAGCCGGGGGAGCCGTTCCTGCGCGCCGCGGCGCTCAACCTGCGTCGCTTGCAACGGCCGGACCAGGCAACCAGGTGGTGTGAACGAATCCTCGACGCGCCTGACAGTCGCACGGAGTTGCGAGAGCAGGCCGGCACCCTACGCACCGAGGCGCTGCACGAAGCCGAGCGTTGGGCGACCGCGTCGCGCAATGAGCGGCCACGGACTGGCCCCACCCCAGTGGGCGAGATCGAGCATCAGATCGCCGACCACGGCGACCCGCGCGACTTCGAGTTGACCGGGGGCGAGGCGTCGCCGTTGCGGACCGTCGATGACCCCGAGGAGCCATCCGAGGGATGATGCCGGCCGACTCGATGATCAGGTTAGTCACCCTCGGCCGTCGACCGTCGACCGTTTGCGCACTCGGGGGCTTTGTGCGATGCCTCCCCTGGGCTGTGAGGCAGAGCCGCACGGCTACCCGGGTTCGGGTCGGGGCTTCAGGCCGCGATCCGGTCGAGCGTTCGGCCAGGCCCTGCCAGGCAATGAGAAGGAGGACGGGATGTCTTGCAAGCCAACCTACTTTCGTTGGCTGTTGATCGTCGGTTTCGCCGCTGGTTGCGGCGGCGGCGGGAAACAGGCGCCACCCCCCAAGGCCGAAGCCGAGGCCGAGGAAAAACCCGAGGTCGCGTTGCGCGGAGCCCTCGCGGAGACGCCTGGATTGGCGCGGACCGCTGAGGTCACCAACCTGTCCGACGAGGAGTTGGTCGAGCAGGGCTACCTCTACATCGGCACGGTCGCGTGCGAGCCGGGCCCCAAGGCGCAGGAGGCGATCATCGCAGCCGCCGGCGAGCACGGCGGCGAGCTCGTCAAGCCGTACGCGCCCGTGGCGCTCGACATTCTTGGCGCCACCGACGGCACCTGCGCGCCGGGTGAGACGACCGCGGGCAGCGAGACCGAAGCCGCCGATGGGGATGAAGCCAGCGAAGGCGAAGCAAGCGAAGGCGAAGCAAGCGAAGGTGAAACAAGCGAAGGTGAAGCAAGCGAAGGTGAAGCAAGCGAAGGTGAAGCAAGCGAAGGTGAAGCCAGCGAGGGTGAAGCAAGCGAAGGCGATGAAGCCGGCGGGGCCGAGGACGGCGGATGCGGGGAGTCAAAACCCTTCCCCATGCTAGGCATGGTCTGGTCCACACCGGGCGACGCCCCGCCGGAGATCGTCGACAAGTGGAAGAAGCAGGACGGCGTCCGCCGGCTCCACATCGCTGTCGCGAGCCAGGATCTGGAGGCGATCTCCGAGCTGGTCTCTGCCGGCATCGACATCAACGCCCAGGATGAGCTGGGTCGCTACGCCCTCTACCGCGCCGCCCTCTCCGACGATGACGAGTACGTGGCGATGATCGTCGGACTCGGCGCCGACGCCAACCCGCCGCCGATGTGGGGCCGGTCCCTGATCGAGAACATCGTCGACATCGAGCTTCGCCGCTACCACGGGGGCAACTTCGCCACCTTCAAATACGATGCCCACAAGCGCACCCTCGAGGTCATCGTCGGGGCCGGCACCGACGCCTCGCCGGCGATGGCGCGCGCGGTGCAGCGCGGCTTCTGTGAGACCGCCGAGCATCTCTCCAGCCTCGGCGCCGACGGGGAGAGCTGCGAGAGGGATGCCAAGAAGGCGGAGGGGAAGCGCAAGAAGGGTGCCCTCGGGCGTTCCTACCGCGTGGCCCTCGACGAGAGCCGTTTCGACGACATCAAGCAAATGCTCAAGGACGGCGTCGACATCGGCTACAGCGAGGGCGGTACCGAGTGGGAAGCCTCGCCCATGGAAAAAGCAATCCAGGACGCCAACCCGGCGGCGGTCGAGTTCTTGCTCAAGAAGAAAGTCTCGGCCGAGTTCTCCGACTCGCCCGAATCGCAGGCGCTGCTCTGCGCCGCGGCGCGGGGCGGGGTCAAGTACGTGGTGCAACAGCTGCTCAAGGCGGACCTGACCCTCACCGGGGCCCTGCACTGCGCCGCCATGAGCACCGACGCCAAGAAGATGATACCGTTGCTCCTCGCCGCCCGGGTCGATGTCGACGGCGTCAACGAGGCCGGCGAAACCCCGCTCTACTACCTGGTCAAGGAGAGCCTGGCCGAGCTCAAGAAGAAGCACGAGTACGAGGGAGACGAGCCGCCGGCCGAGCCGAAGGACGCGTACGTCAAGGGCCGTGGTGATCTCGATAAGTCGCTCAACAAGATCGTCGGGATCCTCACCAAGAAGGGGGCCAACCCCAACCTCGCTCCAGAGGACGCTCCCACGGTG
>JAUUZB010000850.1 GCA_030590185.1 Deltaproteobacteria bacterium | reverse complement strand
CGATCGAAACCGGACGCCGCGGCTGCCCAGTACTGCATCCTTAGGAGGGAGTCATGAGCCTGATCCAAGTCGACCGCACCGAGCGCGTAGTCTGGGTGACCCTAAACCGACCACCGCTCAACATCTTGAATCTAGAGCTACTACGCGAGCTCGGCATCGCCCTCGACGCGGTGCGCAACGAATCGGCCGCGATCATGGTCTTGGACGCCGCCCCGGGCTCCGAGGCCTTCTCCGGGGGGATCGACGTCACCTGTCACACCCCGGAGAACTTCGAGGAGATGCTGTTCTCCTTCCACAGCGTGCTGCAGCGCCTCCTCAACCTGCCGCAGGTGACCGTCGCGGCCGTGGACAACTCTGCCTTTGGCGGCGGCTTCGAGCTCGCCCTGGCCTGCGACATGGCGGTGGCCTCGGAGGCGGCGGAGGTTGGGTTTCCCGAGATCAAGTTGGCCTGCTTTCCGCCCGCGGCCATCGCCGCCCTCCCCACCCTGTGCAGCCGGGCCATGACCTCCGATTTGATCCTCACCGGCAGCCCCGTGACCGCGCGCCGGGCGATGGAGATCGGGCTGATCTCCCGCGTCTTTCCCCGCAACAAGTTCAGCGACGAGCTCGCCGACGTGGTGGCGGAGCTCTCGGCCCGCAGCCCCGCGGTTCTCAAGCTCACCGTTGGGCTCGTACGCCGGCGGTTCTCCGGCGCCTACGCCCTCGAGCTCGCGGCGGCGGAGCGTGCCTTCAAGGACGAGCTGGCCAAGCTGCCGGACATGGTCGAGGGGGTGCAGGCCTTCCTGGAAAAACGCGAGCCCCAGTGGGAGGACTAGCCGCGGCTGCTGCCGTTTGATACAGGCACGGGCCGAGAGGGGTGAGGCGTGCTCAAGAAGATGGTCGCGCGGTTCACGAACCGCGCTGAGCTGGTCAAGGCCTATTCCCGGGAGGGGCCGCTGGGCGGGGTCTTCGTGCCCGGGAAGTTCGGCTTGCGGACCGGCGAGGTAGTCCTACTCGAGATCCTGCTCGAGGAGGAACGAGAAACCCTACGCACCGCCGGGATCGTGCGCTGGAAACGCGTCAAGTCGAGCCCGCGGCTCGCAGGCGGCGTGGGCATCACGTTCGCCCCGGACATCCCCTTGACCCCGGGCGACAAGCCGCTGATCGAAAAAATACCCGAGGCGGTCGCTGAGATGCGCCGGGGCTCGCGCTATCTGGTCTCCCTCGAGGCCGCCTACCGGGTGCTGGGCATCACCCTGCACCGCACCCTCGATGACTTGAGCCGGACCGGCGGTTTTCTGGAGACCGACGTTCCGCCCAGCGTGGGCATGGTCTTCCCGGTCACCATCTCCCAGGGCGGCGGCAGCACCGTCGATCTCACGGTTGCCTCGGTGCGGCGAGAGATGAAACGGGACGGCCGCCAGGTCCGCGGCGTGGGATTCGAGTTCGTCATCCACACCCCCCGCGAGCAGCAATACATCAGCCGGATCATGGCGAACGTCGCGATCCGACACCTCGAAGAGCGCGATCGCGGTTGAGCCACCGCGCCCAGCTATCAGGAATGTCAGCCGGCCCCCCGGTGGTTTCACCCGAGGGGCGGGTGTGTGGCCCGGAGCCTGCGTGATACGCTATGAAAGAGTCACAGACCTAGCCAGGAGCGATCCGCGATGGTTCGAGCACTGACCGGCCTCTTCTTGGGTGTTCTACTCACCCTGCCGACCTCTGCATCCGCCGGCCTGTTTGGCAACGCGGCCAAGCCGTTCATCGCCCCGGATCGCATGTTCGCGGTCAGCCTGCCCAGTGGCTGGACGGTCAAGCAGGGGGACAACCCCAACGAGGTGCAATTTTATCCCCCGGGCGACGGCAACCCGGTCATGCACGTGCGGCGCCTCGACGTACCGGCGGGGGCCGACCCGATCCAGCTCGCCCTGCGCGCCCTCGACACCCGCCTCACCAAGATGCCCGGCTTCCGGCTCGGCTCCAAAAAGCGGGTCACCGTGGGCGGACACAGGGCGGCCTCGGTCACCGGCACCTACGCCTTCCAGGGCAACATCCAGTTCCCGCGGGCCATAGAGGAGGTCTTCGTGGTCGTCGGCAGCGAGGCCTTCGTGTTGCACTTCGATTGCTTCGAAGGCAACGCCTCAAAGTTCGCCGCAGCGCTCAACCGCTTCTATCAGAGCTTCACACCCCGGCCGGGCACCGAGAGCACACCCAAGGCGGAGAAAGCCTTCCCCGAGGTGGAGACGATGCCATTCTGAGCCGACCGGCTCTGGAACCCGGCGCGACGGTAGACCCAAGGGGAGGGGCAAGGTAGTATTCGCCACCCTGAACCCAGCGGTTGGGGCGGAATCGTGTGGTCGGGGCTGACCGCAACGGCAATCAACATGGATCTGGCTAGACGGGTGGAAGGCCTGTGAAGTTCGCGTGTCCAAAATGCAGGACCAAGTACACGGTCGCAGACGCCAAGATCCCGCCGAACAAAACCCTGCGCTTCACCTGCAAGAAGTGCCAGAACGTTGTCCGCCTCAAGCGCAAACCCAAGACCGGTGAGGCGCGGAACCTGACCGGCCCGGGCGAGTCGACCAGGGAAAATCCAGAGGCCGCCACCCGGGTCGCCGATCTGCGCGAGATCATGGCGGTGAAGAAGCGGTCCAAGACCGCCACGCTCCCCGACGACAAGCCCACCCGCGCCGCGCCCGTCTCGCCCTTCGTTCAAGATGACGAGTGGTTCGTGCTGATCAAGGGCAAGCAGGAGGGTCCGCTCACCCCCAAACAGGTTGGTGAGAGACTCGCGAGCCAACAAGTCGACAAGCGCACCTATGCGTGGCGCGACGGCATGGGAGATTGGGCGCGCCTCGGGGTAGTGCCTGAGTTCGAGGATCTGGCCGGCGCGGCTGCGGAGGAGGCCCCGCCCGGACGCGTCGGTCGCACGCCCGCGTCGGTGACCGAGCCCAACCTCGGCAGCCCTGACTCGCTACACTTCGAGGACCGGGAGGAGACGGTGGAGCGCGCCGCCCTGGTGCGACAAACCCTCGCCGCCGACGCCGAGCGCCAACGGACCGAGCCGACCGAGGATGACTTTGGCGGTGAGCTCACCCAACCGATGCGCCGGCCCGGCGCGACCGATCCGGCCGACGATGCCCTGGTGGCCCTGATGGGCGAGCCCACCGGCGAGCCACTGATGCGCGAGGAGGCCCTAGGGGAGACCACCGGCAAAACGGAGTTCGACCCGTTTGCCCCAAGCGGTCTCCACCCTCTCTCGGGAGAGACCCAGCCTGGTAACGGGGAGGACCTGCCGGGGTTGCGCGGACCGCTGGGCGCCCAGTCCCCGGGCTATCTCGAGGCCTCCCCCGGGCAGGAGACGCGGGTCTTCATGGCCACCGCCGGGATCTACAAGCGCCGGCGGCTGCACAGGATCGCGG
>JAUUZB010000490.1 GCA_030590185.1 Deltaproteobacteria bacterium | reverse complement strand
GGCGGCGCTCCTGTCCCTCCGGGCCGGCGAGAAACTCGCGATGGCGTGCGGCCTCGGCCAGCAACTCGGCGATGCCCTGGTCGCGCGGCGCGATGGAACGTAGGATCGGCACCTCCCATGGCTGCGTCGGCCCCAGGGTCAGCATCATTCGCAGACCAGCCTCGACCGCGTCGACGCCGTGCTTGTCCGCCTTGTTGACGACAAACAGGTCCGCTATCTCGAGTATACCGGCCTTGATCGCCTGAACCTCATCACCGAGACCTGGCACCATAACCACGACCGTCGTGTCCACCAGCCGTACGACATCGACCTCATCCTGCCCGACCCCCACGGTCTCGAGCAACACGACGTCAAAGCCGGCTGCATCGAGCAAACGGACCGAGTCGTGGGTCGAGCGGGAGAGCCCCCCCAGGGCACCTCGGGTCGCCAACGAGCGAATGAAGACCCCGTCATCCTCGAAGTGACGACTCATGCGGATGCGGTCCCCGAGGATGGCGCCGCCTTTAAACGGGCTCGAGGGATCCACGGCCAAAACCCCGACCCGCTTGCAGTCCCTCCGCAGATGCTCTAGCATCATGTCGGCGATGGTCGACTTTCCGGATCCAGGGTTGCCGGTCAGACCGATGACGTGGGCGCCCTTGCGGTGCGGGTGCAAGCGCGACACGATCTCGCGGCCCACGGTCGGGGCATCGTCAACCAAGCGAAGGGAACGTGCCAAGGAACGGCGGTCGCCAGCGAGGACTCCGGCGACCAGACCCTCGACGTCCACCTCCATCAGCGCGGGGACGGGCACCTGGGCTAGGCCTCGGCGAGCAAGCCGTGGGCTATCGCCGACCGCTGCCGATCGTCGCTGCCCTTGTCGACGCTACACAGGCGGGCGTCCCGATAGGAGCGCTCCGGCGAAAACTCGGCCGTGTAGCCGAAGCCGCCGTGGATCTGGATGGCGTGGTCAGTGGCGCCCATGGCTGCGGTGGCGGCGAACAGCTTGGCCATGGCCGCTTGTCGCGCAAAGGGCTGGCCAGCGTCTCGGAGCCAGGCGGCGCGGTAGGTCAAGAGACGTGCCGCCTCGAGCTCGGTTGCCATGTCCGCCAACTTCCACTGGATAGCCTGAAACTCGGCGATGGGCTGACCGAACTGCTGGCGTTCCTTGGCATAGTCACGGGCCGCGACCAGCGCGCCGGATCCGAGGCCGACCGCCAAGGCAGCGGTGGTGATGCGGGCCGCGTCGAGGATGGTCTCGGCATCGCGGTAACCGTGCCCGAGCTCGCCTAGGCGGTTTGACTCTGGCACCTGGACGTCGGTGAGGCAGAGACGCGCCACATCGGAAGCGCGCATTCCCAGCAGGTCGCGGGCCGGCTCGGCTGTCAATCCCGCCGTATCCTTTTCCACGAGAAAGGCGCTGATCCCATCCTTGCCTGCCTCTGGGTCGGTCACGGCCAGGATCACGAACAGCTCAGCGCTGGTGCCCTGGGTGACAAAGACCTTCGTTCCGTTGAGCTGCCACAGCTCGCCGCGCCGCTCGGCCTGGGTCGCGACCTCGTCATCGCCACCGGGCTCTACCAACGCCCAGGCCCCCAGCTTCTCCCCCGTGGCGAGGGCGGGCAGGTTCGCGGAGCGCTGCGCCTCGCTGCCAGAGAGAGCCAGGTGAGCGCAACAGAGGCTGTTGTGATTCGCGACGGTCAAGGCCAGCGCGCCGTCACCCCGGGCGAGCTCCTCAACCACCAGGGCCAGCTCGACGGCACCGAGCTCGACACCATCATACTCGGCGGGTACCACGACCCCGAGCATGCCCATCTCCGCGAGCTGCGCGATGACCGCCCGCGGCATGGCCTGCTCGGCATCCCAGGAGCGAGCCTGGGGTAGGACTTCGGTGTTGACGAACCGGCGCAGGGTCTCCTGCAACATCTGTTGGTCGGATGTGAGCTCGAGATTCATGCGTCGCCTTCCGAGGCAGAGGCCTGGGCAGCGGCCGAGTCGAGGCGGGCCTGCTACTCGGTCTGGCTGTACTGCTTCATTTGAAACTTGGCGTTCGTACCGTCGATGGTGAACAGCATCGCCATGCCCCAACCGGTGCGGCCGTCGAGCATGCCCCAGGGATCGCCCGACAAGCTGCCGGCGTTGACGTAGAGCTTCGGCACCGATTTGCCTTCACTGATGCGGGTGGTCATGTCGGCGTCCACGCCTCGGCCCCCGGCCTCCAGGATGTGCCCGAACAGGCCAAATGGAATGTTGGCCTTCTCGATGACGCGATTGATCATCGAGTCCCCAACGTTCTTCTTGTCGAGAATGTAGTCGAGGCCGTACTTGCCCTTTCCCTTGGGCGGACCGTGACCGACCAAGACGATCGGCGCGCTGCCCTCCGCCTTGATGTCGCGAAGCATCGCGTCGGTGTGCTCCTTTTCGTAGAGACAGCCAGCCCCTTGGCGGACGAAGGCCTTGTCGTGGTAGCCGGGCAGGGTCCAGAACTCCACGTCATCGGCGACGATCTGGCGCACCCAAACGCCGTTGATCAAATTCGGGTACTTCGAGATCCGGTCCTTGTAGGCCCGAGCCCAAGAACCACGGCTCTCGCTGTTGCCGACGACCATGATCACCGGGAGGCCGGACTCGCCGAGGAGGTCAAAGACCTCCTCGAGGTCGAACTCCTCGAGCGCCAGGTCGCCATTGACCACCAACCACTCGACCTTCTCGGCCTTGTACCACTCGAGCGCCTTGGCCAGGTTGGCCCTGGTGCCACGGGAGACATCCTTGATCGCGCTGATGACGCCGATCTTGACCACCTTGTCGTCATCCCGGGCCTGCACCTCCATCCGGTAGCCGGTGTGGGTGTATTTCTTGCCGGCAAAGGTGAAGGTCTGTTTCTTCGCGATGGTGTCCAACGGCCCGGGACACTTGTAGCGGTTCGCCTTCTGGAAATCTTTCCAGGTGGCGTGCTCAGTGGCCTCCGCGCTCAGGGAAGAGAGCATTGCGGTCAAGAGAATGACGGCTGCGCGCATAAGCAGCCTCCCAACGACGAGGGTGCGGTAGACTGCCCTTGGTGTAATATGGTCGTGCTGGATCCCTCTACACGAGGCGGCACCCCAATGGAAAGGGCTCGAGGAACCGGGTTGAAGGGTCTACGGATCGTGTTCACCAGACCCGCAGGCGACGGCGACACCCTGCGCGCGCTCCTCGACCGGCACGGCGCTGAGTTGGTGGAGTACCCGGTGCTGGTCATTCGCCCCGTGGAGGGCGAGGAGAAGGAGCGACTCTCGCGAGCCCTGCGCGATCTCAGCGGGGGCGCCTTCGATGCCCTGTTGCTCACCAGCCAGACCGCGGTCCAGGTCATCGCGCCGCTCTTGGCACAGGCGGGGCTCTCCCTCGCCGGGGACGCCCCTGAGGTGTTCGCGGTGGGGCCCAAGACCGCCGCCGCGGCTCGCTTGCTCGGTGCTCGCCCCTTGGTACCGGAGCTGTCGACCGCCGAGGGCTTGTTGGCAACCGTCCGAGCGACCCACCCTGAGTTGGCTGGGCGGTCTTTCCTTTTTCCTCGCGCCCGTGCTGGCCGCCTCGCCTTGGTCCGGGGCCTGGAGGCCGCTGGCGCCCGGGTCAGTGCTCCGCCGGCCTACGACACGCTGCCCGCCAAAGAGGTCCCGCCCCTCCCCGCCGATGTCGATTGGGTCACCTTCATGAGTCCCTCGGCGGTAAAGGCGTTTCTCGAACGGGCCACCGTGCCCGACGGTGCTCGCGTTGCCTGCATCTGTCCCACCACCGCCGCCGCTGCCCGGGCCTCCGGACTTCGAGTCGACACGGTGCCAGAGGAACAGAGCATCGAGGCGATGCTCGCCGCCATGGCGGAGTAACCGGCTACCTGGTTCGGAACGAGGATTCCACGTCGACCGGTAAGGCGCCGACGTTGGCGTCGTTGGCCTCGATTCCCGCCGCAACGACGAGGAGGTAGCAGGTGTCGGGCTGTAGGAGTGCGTCGGGCACCAGGCGCGCGACCTGGCCGGTGGCATCGTACGCCACGACAACCAGCGGATTCGCGTCGGTGCAGGCGAGCTCATACGGTTCCCCGCACGAGTCAGCCACCGCCGCGCCTAGGCAAGTGAGCGTGAACCCGGCCTCGACCGCCGAGGCGCTGGCCGCGGTGTGGCTCAGGTAGAGCAACGGCTGAACCTCGATGCCGACGCCCGTGGAACCGTGGGTCGGCAGCAGGGCTACGATGGTCATGACATCTGGAACGACGATCTGCGGCTCACCACACGAGGAGGAACAGAGGGCCACAAACAGCACAACCGGGATCAACCGTCGTCTCATGTAAGGCTTCATAGCGTCGCTCCTGGGGGCGAACAAGGCGATCACCGGTCGAGGGAATCGAGGATCGGGGTGGCGCCGGGATGACCCGGAGATACCTCGAGGAGCTCTGCGATGGTCTGACGCGTCAGCTCGGCCGCGACCCGCCGTTCCTCCTGAGTTGGGGCATTGTGGGCGAGCTTGACGTTGATCACCGCCCGCTCGAGAAGGACAGGGATGTTCTTCGCGTCGAGGTCATAGGCCTCGTTTACGGCGCGACGGGCCGCGTCCAGATTGTCGAGCTCTCGCTCCACCCGGGCGAGCGACAGGTGATTCTCGGTGACCGTCGGCTCGAGCGCGACGAGCACCCGGTAGGCTCT
>JAUUZB010000977.1 GCA_030590185.1 Deltaproteobacteria bacterium | reverse complement strand
GCCGTGGATCAGGTATTGAGAAGCTCGAGCAACGAAGCGATCGTAAACGTGGCGCCGCTCTTTTCCATTTCCTCGTCCGCCCAGTCCTCAATCACGAGCTCCTTGCCCGTCGCTCTCTGCAATTTGCGCAACAGCTGCAGGACGTCGAGCGAGTCGAGACCGAGATCGTCGACCAAGGACTGCTTTGGGTCGAAGGTGGCGTTGCTGAGGCTCGGCTTGACCGCGACGATGTGGGCGGCCAACGTGTCCATCTCCATGACTGAAGCCATAGGCGGCAGCATCTGACGGTGTCAAGCCGGACGGGCCGCGGTCACCTCGACCCGGGTGTCGTGGTAGGCCGGGCCGGGCACGATCGTCTCGCGGGTGTCGGCCACCAGGACGTTGAGTGACCGACCAGCCGGGAAGGCGCGCCCCCGGTGGTTGCTCTCGCAGGCGCATACGCCCGGTTGCACCGCGTCGGTGATCTCGGCCTCGAGGGTCAGTCGGCCGCTAGGGCTCGTGACATGGACGCGATCGCCGCTCACGATTCCGCGAGCCGCGGCGTCGGTTGGGTTCAACAGCAGCTTTGGAGGCTCGTGCCGCGCGCCGGCGTAGGCGGTCTGGGTGAAGGTGGAGTTGAGCACGTCGTGGGCGGGCGGCGTGATGAAGTCGAGGGGGAAGCGGTCGGCCGGCGCGTCATCGCGAGCATTGACCGGCCAATGATCGGGGCGGGCGGGCATCTCCGCGTGGGGCCAGCTCGGGTAGAAATGAAATAGGCCATCGGTGGTGGGAAAGCCGTCACGAAAATGGCCACTGTCTTCTGATGGCGTCAGGTCGACCCAATGCCGCTCAGCGAGCTCAGCGCGCCCCGGCAAACCCGAAGCCTCTAGCACCCGCTCCGCCATCTCGACGCTGTCGATGGTGAAAGCCTCGTGCGCGACACCGAGCCGCGAGGCGAGGGCGTTGACAGTATCGTGGTTGCAGCGCGCCTGACCGGCGGCAGGCAAGGCCGGCTCGGCCCACTGCAAGGTGCACTGCCCGTAGGAGCGGTAGAGATCCGGGTGCTCGAGAAAGGTGGTCGCGGGCAACACCACGTCCGCGAAGCGCGCCGTGTCGGTGAGCACGATCTCGTGAACGAGGGTGAAGAGATCGTCCCGCAGCAGTCCTTTGCGGACACGCTCGAGATCCGGGCAGGTCACCGCCGGGTTGGCGTTGAACACCAGGAGCGCGGCGACCATTGGCTCGACCTCCTGATGGGTGAGGCAATGTCCGAGCTGCGCCATGTCGAGGATGCGGGGGCAGTCGGGATAGTCATCGTGGAGACGGACCGCCGAGTCATCGATGTCAAAGGCTCCGTCGGTGCCCATCAGGGCGCCAGCGCCACGCGTGGGCCACGCGCCGACCACGGCGGGCAGACATGAAACGGCGTGGGCGTTGACCGGCCCATTGCGTTGCCGGGTCATACCGATGCCGACGCGAATAAAGGGCCGTTGGGCGCGGCCGTAGGCGTGCGCGAGCTCGCGAATGGTGCCGGCGGCGATCGCGCAGATCGGCGCCGCCCATTCCGGCGTCCGGGTCGCGAGGTGCCCTTCGAGATCTGAATCAAAATCACTGTGGGCCGCGAGATAGTCCCGGTCAGCGAGGCCGTCGGCGAGGAGCACCTGCATCATGGCGCAAGCCAGCGCACCGTCGGTCCCCGGTCTCAACGCAATGTGCTGATCGGCGCCCTTGGCAGTCCGGGTGCCATAGGGATCGATGGCGATGATGCGGGCCCCATTCTTGCGCGCCCCCTTGGACAGGTCCCAGAAATGCAGATGAGTCGACGCCGCGTTGATTCCCCAGAGCAGGATGAGATCGCTCTCCAACACCTCGAGGGGATCCGGTCCCGCCATGGCACCCACGCCGGCTGTCCAACCGAGCTTGGCGTTGGCAAAACAGAGGGTGCGCCGCGGCAGGCTAAAGCCCATGACCCGGGCGAGCCGCTCTATGGCGCGGGACTGAACCAACCCCTGGGTGCCGCCGTAGTAGAACGGCAACACCGACGCGGGTCCGTAACGTTCGATGGCCAGCCGCAGGGCGTCGGTGGTGACCGACAGCGCCTCATCCCAACAAGCAGGGCGAAACCTCCCGTCCCCTTTGGCGCCGGTCCGGACGAGCGGCTCGAGTACCCGTGGGCCATTTTGGAGCTCGTCGAAGCGCGCCACCTTGCTGCAGATGATCCCGCGGGTGAAGGGATGGTCGGGCCAACCCCTGATGCCCTCGAGCCGGCCATTGGCCACCGACACCTCTAGAGCGCAGGCGCCAGGGCAATCGAGGGCGCAGGTGCTGTAGCTCACGGGCATTGGCGACTCTGTGCGATGCGGCTCCTCCGGGAGCGACGGGCGATAGATGGTACGAAGAAAGATGGAGGCCCGCAATCCGCTGCTTCGTTCGAGGCGGGTGTGGTAGCCTCACACCCTCACATCGGGAGAAGAGTAGGCGTGGACAGATCACGCGAGATCGTGGCGTCTGAGGTACGCAGCTTCTTGCTGCGCAACGCGCCTGGCAGCGAATCAGAGGTCGCCGCCTTGGCCGACGACGCGGTGATCTGGGGCGTGGTGGACTCGCTGCTCGTCCTCGACCTGGTGCTCTACCTCGAGCGCCGGTTTGAGCTGACCGTGCCGCCCACCGACCTCATCCCCGACAACTTCATGACGGTCGGCGACATCGTTCGCTATGTGCATGGCCGCTCGAGTCCCTAGGTGACCAACCCACCGAGGCTCGACAACGCCATGCTCCGCTACGCCCTCGGCGAGCGGCGGGACGAGATGGCCGACGTTGAGATTCGCTCAGAGCTGACGCACCTGTACGACAGCGTCTACCGCTCCGTCGACGCATCACCGCTAGCCGCGGTGTGGCTGTTCATGAATTTCGGATACCGGGATGAGCCGATCCGGGCGGTCCGAGGGGTCCCGGCAAACTGGCTCTCCAAGGACGGCACCCGCCTGTTGTTGGAGGTCATCGGCGACCTGGATCTCACGGACCGCGACGTGGTGGATGTCGGCTGCGGTCGCGGCGGCAGCCTCTTCGTGCTTCGCGAGATGTT
>JAUUZB010000705.1 GCA_030590185.1 Deltaproteobacteria bacterium | reverse complement strand
GGTCGTGTAGATCCAGGAGCCGGGCCGGAAGTCGGTCGGCACGTCCATCCAGTTTTTGCCGGAGGGATCGTGACCGATCTGGAGCAGCTCCTCCTGCTTGTAAAAACTGATCTCGTCGAATTTTGGTTCGCTCATGATTTCTCACCCTCTTCAGATTCTCACCTCGCCCGGTCAATGGGCGTCTTGCTTGGGGGCTTCCTTGGCTGCTTCTTCTACGGTCTTGTCGACCCGGATGTCGGCCTCCACCATGCGCTCTCGGAAATCATCCTCGTAATCCTCGTAGGAGTGGGTCTTGACCGGGTAGTCCCAGGGGTTGACGTGGCGGACCATGCGGCTGTTGTTCGCCAGGTTTCGCGTCGGGCTCAAGAAGACCCCGGCGGCGTGCGTCAGCTTGCTGAACGGGAAGTAGACGAGCAGCGTACAAACCAGGAACAGGTGGGCGAAGAACAGCCAGTGGATCTGGCCGAGGGTTTCGCTGCCCACCGGCGAGAAGCTGACCAGGCCCATGGCCAGCTCTTTCACCGCCGTGATGTCGGTTTTCACCAAGTGGCGCAGGGTGGCGCCGGTCAGGCCGATGGCGAGCAGCAAGAACAGCGGGAAATAATCGGCGGCCAGGGATATGTAACGCACCTGGGCGAGCACGACCCGGCGGACGAACAGGTAGGTGACGGCCCCGAGGAAGATGGCGGTCGACATGTAGATAACCGGGACGCCGACTTGGACGAAGCCATCGAGCTCCTGAACCACCACCACCGGCAGAGGCACCTCGTGCAAGAAGAAGCGCGTGTGCCGAACCAGGATCGCCAGGAAAGTCCAGTGGAAGGCGAGGGAAGCCGCCCAGAGGAACTTGATCGGTCCATAGGCCACCTTGGGGCCGCCCGGCAGGTCGGTGCGCAGCTCCATGCGGGTGTTGCGGAACAACGAGCGGAACAGCAGAACCTCGGCCGCCATGCGCCCGATCACCCCGAGGGTCGTGTGGGGGCTTTCGAAGTAGGCCGACTTGATCCAGGGCAACGATTTTTGTTGGCCACAGGTGGTCGGGATGCGGAAGGGCACGGGCGAACGAGCCCAGCCCACGACCTTATAGGTCAACCCGATTACAAATACCGCGAAGGCAGCATAGGGCAGGAGGTTGCCGAACAGGTAGCTTCCGCCCAGGGCCTCAACTCCGACCAACGCCAGAAGAAAGAGGGCGACGACCGCGATGAGGGAAAAGAGAACATTCATTGGCAATCTTTCCGTTATGTGCATTCTTCGGGATCGGTTGACGTGGGCTCGGCGGCCTCTGCCGAACGGTTGAGCCGCCTCATCAAACCGGAGACGCTGCGCTTGATCTCATCGATGCGGATTTGGCTGAGCTGCGTTAGGTTGTCGGCAAAGAGGTCAAAGCCGAGTAGGGCGATCTGGTCGATCTCGGCCTCCAGGCTCACCAGGTCAGCCAGCTCCGCCGACACGTCGCCGGCGGAGACTGGCTTTTCCTGCAGCATTTCCCTAATCACGCCCTTGAGCTCGAAGAGAAAGGCGAGGGCCTGCGAAGCCCTCATCTCCTGAATCGCCCTGATCTTGATGATCTTGGCCAGCGGCAACGCGTACGCCTCGGCACTCGGGTGCTCTGACGTACCGCTACCCCCCTCCCCCAGGAGCAGGTCGAGCAGGACCCCGAGCTCTTCCGCCAGGGTCTGCCCTACCGGGTTGGCAAAACGGTCCTTTTCGCGTTGCAAAAACGTCGCGGCGTCGGCCGGATACGCCGCGAGGGCTCGATCGAGCCACCGCTTGTACAGCTGTGCTCGTCTCTCTAGGAGAGATATCTTGAGACTCATCGGCTCAAAGCTCGGCCAAGACGCCTCCCCGCCCGGTCTACCAACCGGCGGGGTGCGTCAGATCTACATTTTCGCAGAGGAGGCCGAAGCCTCCTCACCCGTCCCTGCTAGACGCAGCCAGTGGGCTTGGGCAGGCCAGCCACTTTGCAAGCGCCCTTCGCCGGACCGCTGGGAAACAGCTCGTAGACGTAGTTCAGCTTGAAGCCGGTCTCTTTGCAGAGCTTCCGGATCATCGGCGCTACGCCGAACTTCATGTAGTAGTCACGCAGGTAGTTGACGAGCTTCCAATGGTCGTCGCCCATGTCCTCGACACCCTCGGTGATGGCGAGGGCCTTGGCAACGTCCTCGTCCCAATGGTCCGGCTCTTGGATGAATCCGTCTTCATCGACTTCGAGAGTTCTATCGCCGACTTGGAAATCTGGCATGGCCTATCCTCCTAATAATAACAGCATTAAGACTGTTAGTTGGGTTTACTGTCTCGATCCTTGCGGGGTCCGCCCCCGAGCTGAATAGTCGTAACGCCCGCTGTTGTGTTGCGCTCCATGGCCTTGATGAATTCCGGCTGGGGCGAGTAGCCGAGGTCGATGGCGATCGCCAGGCGCGCCTTGGCTTCGTCGTGGTTGCCGAGCTCGAACAGGGCGATGGCGACGTGGTACTGGGCGGCCGGATTCCCGGGCTCGAGCTCCAGCACGCGCTCGAAGCTGCCGAGCATCTCCTGGGGCTGTTTCGCATAGAGATAGGCGAGCCCGAGGTTGTAGTGTGCTATTGCTAGATCGGGGTCTGCGGCGATGGCGGCCTGGTTCGCAGCCACGCAGTCGTCGAACTCCCAGCGCGCCATGTGGATGCCGCCGAGGTTGATCCAGGCGCCGGCGCATTGTGGATCGATCTCCACCGCGCGGCGCAAGGCCTTTTCTGCCTCGTTCCAGCGTCCGAGGCGGGCCAGGGCGCTGCCCAGCTTGAGATGCGCTTGCGTTGACTCCGGTTGATCCGAGACCTCTTGGCGCAGGCGTTCGAGCTTTTGGGTGATCTCTGGATTGTCAGCCGCCATGACGACCTCCTCTGGCTCGGGCCATGGTTTGGTTGATGTCGGCCGCGATCCGTTTGCCTACCTTGCCGTCGCAACCGTTCGCCACGGCCCGCAGGGCGTGGCCCAATCCCTCCCGCAGCCCCTCGTCGTCGTGGGCGAGGCGCATCAGATCCGGCACCATTGGCAGCATCAGCTCCGGCACTTCCTCGGCGATGGCGCGCAGGGTATCCGGGGCAAAGGCGGCGTTGGTGCCAGCTTCTTCGTTCATGGCCCAGATCAGGCGACGCACGATCTCCTGCACCTGCTTGGGGTGGTGCTTGCCGGCCAGCGCGATGGCGCGCGAGGCCCGCTGCCGCGTTACTTCGTCTTGATGGTAGGTCAAGCCGGTGACGTGTCGCAGCCCGGCGCGGTTCTCCGCCAGCAAGCGCTCCGCCGTCGCGAGGTCGTCGCGGGCGAGGGCGTCGCGTATGTCCCTGCGCAGGCTCACCGGCGTCCCTCTTCCGCCGCGCGTACCAGGCCCGGGGCCCAGTCCGGCACACCGAGGGCGTGCAGATGCGTGTAGGTCGCGACCACGTTGTTGACCCGGATGCCGTCGCGATGGTCACCAACGCCGACCCCACGGTCGAGCGCCATCACCGTGTCGATCGACTCGGCCTCGTCATCGGGCTCGAGCTTTGAGTAGTGAAACTCGTGCCCGCAGAAGGCCACGCCCCGCGGCAGGATCGGATTGTCCCCATCGACGCGAGCCTTGACGTAACCATGGCCCTGGGGGCGCGAGGTCTGCTGGATGGTCACCGGCAGGGCACCGACCATGGAGTAGCTCTTCTCGTCGATCTGCACCGCCCGCGACAGGTACATCAGGCCGCCGCATTCGGCCCACACCGGAATGCCCTCTGCGATGCGCTCAGCCAGGGCGGTGCGCAACGACTGGTTGTCGGTGAGCCGCGCGGCGTGCTCCTCCGGGAAGCCACCGCCGGCGTAGAGACCGT
>JAUUZB010000403.1 GCA_030590185.1 Deltaproteobacteria bacterium | reverse complement strand
TCGAAGCTGGTCTGCGTCATGGACAGGGGTGCGAGGATGGTGCGGGTGACCGCGGCATCGAACGGTTCGTGGCGTAGGGCGCTGACGAGCTCCCCGAGCACGAGGTAGCCGAGGTTGGAGTAGCGGGCTCGCTCCCCGGGGGGCGATTTCAGGCGGCGGTGGCGATGAAAGGTCTGCCGGGTCAGCTCGCTCGGGCTGCGGCGGGGTGCGGAGAGGGGGTGGACCCAGCCGACCGCCAGGGGATCGGCGAGGCCGGAGGCGTGGCTGAGGAGATGGCGGGCGGTGATGGAGGGGGCGGCGGGCTCAGGCTGAAACCAGGGGAGGTGCTCGCTGAGCGGGGCGTCCAAGTCGAGGAGGGATTCTTCGGTCAGTTGGAGGGTGGCCACGGCGGTAACGAGCTTGGTGACCGAGAACCAACGGAAACGGGTGTTGGCAGTAACGGGTTCGGCTTGGGTGAGATCCGCCACGCCCTTGGTGATTTGAGTTTGGAGGCGGTCAGCGTCGAAAACGGTTGCCGCCCAGCCGGGGGCTACGGATTTCGGAAAGGCAGGGGAGGCGGACATGGCGCGGCGGGTATCACAAAAGCCCTCACCGCCGAACCCCACGCCCCGGCCTGGCCCCGGTGTGTTCCCCGTCACGGATCACCGCCACGCCGTTCACCAACAGGTGAGCGACCCCCGTACTCAGGCGATGCGGCTCACCAAAGCTCGCTCGGTCCCGGATACGCTCAGCATCAAAAACCACCAGGTCCGCAAAGAACCCAGGTTGCACCAGCCCACGCCTCGGGATGCCAAGCCGACCCGCCGGCAGTCCGCTCATCTTGCGCACCGCGTCCTCGAGATTGAGCAGGCCACGCTCGCGCACGTACTCGGCGATCACTCGTGGGAACGTACCGTAGGAACGTGGGTGGGGGCTCGACTCCGCCAGCGGCCCCTCAGGGGCAAGGGCACTGCCGTCGCTGCCGATGCTGACCCACGGTTGCACGATCTTCTTGGCCAGGTTGTGGTCCGACATGATGAAGTAGCTCGCCGTGCCGCGGCCCCCCTCACTGATCAGCAACTCGATCAGAGCGTCGAAGACATCCTCGGCCCGTGCCTCCGCAACCTGCCCTAGGGTCTTCCCGTGCCAGCGCTCATTGGCCGGTTGGTAGGTCTGATTGATGATCACGGCTTCGCCAAAACCCTCGGGCCCCCCGTAGGTGTCGCCCTGTTGCTCGAGCTCGAGCTTGATGCGCGCCCGGAGCTCTGGGTCGCGCAACCGCTCGACGAGGGCCTCGGGACCCTCGGCACGGGCCCAGGTGGGAAAACGCACGTCGAGGCCGGTGGCCGAAGCGGTGTAGGGATAGACGTTCGCGCCGATGTCGAGGCCGCGTTGGCGCGCATCGCCTATGCGGCCGAGGGCCGCGTCGAGTAGGCCCCAGTTACGTGGACCCGCGGCCTTGAGGTGAAAGATGTCTACCGGCAGGTTGCCTTCCTGTCCGATTCGGATCGCCTCGTCGATTGCCGCGAGCAGCATCGGGCCTTCGTCGCGCAGGTGGCCGGCGTAGATGCCTCCATGGGCCGCGACTACCTTGGCCAAGGCGATCAACTCCTCGGTGCTGGCAAACCGCCCGGGCACGTAGATCAGGCCGGTGGACAGACCGAGGGCGCCCTCCCCCATGGCCGTCCCCAACAAGCGTTTCATCTCATCGAGCTCGGCTGACGTCGCGGCCCGCGGCTCGTGTCCCATTACGCAACACCGAAGCTGTCCAGCACCCACGTAGGAGGCAACGTTGACCGAGGTGCCGGACTGCTCGAGGCGCTCGAAATAGTCGGCCAGGCTGTGCCAGGGGTCCACGAGTCCGTAGGCGTCGAGGGCGAGGCGAAGCTCTTCGACGGCGTGCTCCCCCACCACCGGCGCCACCGAGCTGTCTTCACCGAGCACCTCCGTGGTGACGCCCTGGAAGACCTTGCTCATGGCCCGGCCGTCGACCAGCAGCGGGAGGTCCGAGTGGGTGTGGGTATCGATGAAGCCTGGGGCGACCCACTGGTCATGGGCGTCGATGGTAACCCGGGCGGTGGTGGTGGCGGGCAACCGACCGACGCGGTCAATCGTATCCCCGCGTATAGCCACGTCGGCCCGACGCCAGGGATTGCCGGTTCCGTCGATCAAGCGGCCGTTTCGGATCAGGAGGTCGTACTCCGGTGCTGGTTGGCGAGTGGTCATGGTGCAGACCGGCAACCGTCATGGGCGCCAGTCATCCGGTCCATACCACAGAGCCGACGGCGACTCAGGCTATGGGCCCTACCCTGCCGTATGCCACCCCGGTCAGCCAGGCGACCTCCTGCTTCCAGGTGGTCAAATCCGCGAGTCGGAAATCCCGCAGGTGCTCGTGGCCGCAGGCGCGCGCCAACGCGACCATGAGATGCACGGCCGCCCCGAGGAACCGCGCCAGGTTCTCGGCCTCGCGGTCCACGTTGAGCCGCTCGCGCAGGTGTTCTTTCTGGGTGGCGATCCCGGCCGGGCAGTTGTTGGTGTGACAGGCGCGGGTGCCGAGACAACCGATCGCTTGGATAGCGCTGTTGGCGACGGCGATGCCATCGGCGCCGAGGGCGAGCGCCTTGGCAAAGTCGGCCGGGGTGCGCAGGCCGCCAGTGATGATCAGAGTAACCTCGCGGCCGTGGCCGGTTCGGTCGAGGTGTCGCCGGGCACGGGCCAAGGCCGGCAAGGTGGGCACCGAGATATTGTCCCGGAAAATCAGCGGTGCCGCGCCGGTGGCGCCACCACGGCCGTCGAGAATGATGTAGTCAGCGCCAGCCGCGAGGGCGGCGTCGATGTCCTCTTCGACGTGCTGGGCCGAGAGCTTGAAGCCGATCGGAATACCGCCGGTGCGCTCGCGCACCTGGTCGGCAAAACGCTCGAAGTCGGCGTTGCTGGTCCAATCGGGAAAACGCGGTGGTGAGATGGCGGCCTGCCCCGGTTGGAGACCGCGGACCGCGGCGATCTTCTCCGTGACCTTCTCGCCCGGGAGGTGCCCACCGGTGCCAGTCTTGGCGCCCTGACCACTTTTGAAGTGGAAGGCCTGCACCCGTTCGAGCTGCTCCCATGAGAAGCCGAACCGGGCGGAGGCGAGCTCGTAGAAGTATCGTCGGTTGGCGGCCTGCTCCTCCGGGAGCATGCCCCCTTCGCCGGAGCAAATCCCGGTGCCGGCGAGCTCGGCGCCCTTGGCGAGGGCGAGCTTGGCCTCGAGGGAGAGGGCACCGAAGCTCATGTCAGAGACGAAGATCGGGATGTCGAGGGTGAGCGGCTTCTTGGCGCGGGGCCCGATGACTAGATCGGTTCCGACCTCGTGGTCTTCGAGCAGCGGCAACTCGTGGAGCTGGGCGGTGAGGATCTGGATATCGTCCCAGGTAGGCAGATCATAACGGGGCACTCCCATGGCGGCCATGGGCCCGTGTGGGCCGAGGCGTTCGAGGCCGTGCTCGGCGAGCTCTCGAATGAAGGCGTTGTGGGGCTCTTCGCGGTTTTGGCTGCTGGGCGCGACCGCGACCGCCTCTTCATCTGGGGCAGCCTCCGCGAGGGCGCGGACTTCGTCGAGCTCGACGAAGATCTCGCCCCAACGCGGGTCGATGGTGACGGTGAGCTCGGCCAGGCCACTACTACCATCGTCGCGCTTGCCGGTGGCGAGGTCGTAGCGCCAACCGTGCAGACCGCAGACGATCTGATCGCCGTCGATCTCGCCATCGGCCATGAGCGCCCCTTGGTGCCGACACCGTCCAGAGAGGGCGACGACGTCATCGCCCCGTCGGATGAGCACGAGGTCGATCCCCTCCACCTCGACGTTCAGGGGTTGGCTCTCCTCGAGCTCCGATAGCATGGCGACGCGATATCGACCGTCATCTCTAAAGTTGGCGTGCCAGTGGGCGCCGTCACAGAACGGTTTGTTCTTGGATTGGCCGCAGCGGCAGAGGGTGCGGTGCTCGTCGGAGGTGCCTTCGAGGGTGTCGGCGCCGGTTAGCGCGACGCCCCCTTCGATGCCCAGGGGGCCGTGGGGGGTGACCCGGATGGCGGGCGGGCGGTCTTGGTCGCGATGCTCCTGGCCATCGACGCTGTAGCTCAAGGCCCCAGAGGGACACATATCAATGACCTCGATGATGCGTTTGGCGGTTGCCGCGTCCGGGTTGATCCAGCCCCGCTCGCCGCCGCCAAAGACCTTCGGCAGGTTGTCGCTGCAGAACCCAGCGTGGGAACAGATGCCGCGATTGTCGTGGATGGTGATCGTCTTGCCAGCGTAGTTGTCCCGGTTGTCTGCCTGACGGTCAGGATGTTTGTCGTCGGTGAATCCGCTCCCGACGTGGGCCCCATCGCAGAACGGTCGCGTTTGGGTGGCGCCGCAACGGCAGAGGGCCACCGTGCTCTTGGTCTCGATAGGCTCGCCGTCGGTACCGGTAAGAGTCGTTACCCTGGTGGCGAGGTAGGGGCCGTTTTTCTTGGCGACGATGGAGGGCTTGTCGTTGTCAGGCATGGAATTCCTTCAGAGGGCATGGTCCGTCGGGCGGGCAAGACGTTACGCCAAATACTGCACGGTGATGCCGCAGGGCGGATGGCCATCACCTGGGGTCACTGCTTTTCGAGCTCGCGTTCGAGCCTTTCGACCACCGCCCGAAGCTCGCCATCCGGTTGTCCCGCTTCGCAGGCTATTCTCAAGGCACGCTCGGCCACCTGTTTGGCCTCATCGAGATCCCCGACGTCGATCAACGCCGCGGCGCGGGTGGTGAGCAGGATGACACTACGGGTATCGTCGAAGGAGTTGGTGAGTCGCACCGCGGCCCGCGACTTGTTGCGCATGCGCAGGATGGAGGAGAGAAACGAGACCGCAGCCTCATCCCGGTCGTCCTGTTCGAGCACGCGGCGCGCCAGGCGCTCGGCGCGGGTGAGCTGACCCTGTTTCTTGGCGGCGCTGGCGCGGGTGAGCAGAACGATCGGGTTGCAGGTTTCGTGGGCGCCGGAGGCGAGGGCCTTGTCGATCTTTCTCTGGAGGGCCTGCCGGGTGGCGTTGGGGATCGGCTGAGCGTTGGCCGCGACGACGCCCCGGTCTTCGGACCAAAAGAAGGTCTCGCCCTTGTGGTCTATTGTGATCCGGCCCCCCATGCTCGAGGGACCCTACCTGATCGGTCCGGCGCAGCATAACTAGCCGGGCTGGTCGGGTGGGTTGGAGAGGTTGGAACCGGTTGGTCCCGGTCGCCGACGCGGCCGTT
>JAUUZB010000627.1 GCA_030590185.1 Deltaproteobacteria bacterium | reverse complement strand
GTGCTCAAGGAGACTGGCCGGCTACGCAGCCCGGTCGGACAGCTGATCATCCTGACCGGCTCGGTGGGGGAGTTCCTGACTCTGGTGGGCATGACACTATATTACTTCGCGACGCGCTATGGACCGTCGGTGGAGCTCCTGCTCGGCCTCGGCAGGCTCGCGGCGGTGTTGGCTGGCGCCGGGCTGGCCCTGCGCTTGTTCATGACCCTGGCCTGGTGGCGACCACAGCGCTTCTCGCGTTTCGTTGAGCAGGACGACGGCAGCGAGATCGGGGTGCGCGCCTCACTTCTCCTGATGATGGCCTTTTCGATCGCGGCGATCCTCGCCGGCGTCGAGTCGATCGTCGGTTCCTTTTGGGCCGGCGCGCTGATCGCCTTCGTGTTGCGCGGCAAGGCAATTCTCGAGGAGAAGCTCGCGGTCGTCGGCCATGGCTTCTTCGTACCGATCTTCTTCATCATCGTGGGCGTGCGCTTCGACCTAGCGGCGGTCACCACCAACAGCCTGCTGGTGGCGGGCGGTTTGCTGGTCGCCTTCTTTGCCATCCGCATGCTGCCGAGCCTGGCCTTCTTGCGCCAGGGCTTGACCCTGCGCGACACGGTCGGCGCCGCCAGCCTGCTGGCCACCCCGTTGACCTTGGTGGTGGCCATCGCCGCCCTCGGCAAAGACATCGGTGCCTTGGACAGTGGTGACAGCGCCACGTTGATCGTCCTGGCGGTGGCCTCCGGTGTGATCTTCCCGCTGGTCTTTCGCTTCGCAGAGCCACCCGCGCCGGACGCTCCTGAACGCACCCCCTGAGCGTTGCTGGCGCGAGGCCCGTGCCGTAAAGTGGGAGCAACGGAGCAGGCGATGACAATCATCCGAGATAAGATCATCGAGACACCGAGCCAGCCCGACGCTGGGCTAACACCGGCTACCGCGACCGGGACGAAAACCACCGCGAAACCCGGCCACGCCATCCGCGACGGTGAATGGCTGGAGCCGACACCGGAGCTCGCCCGGCAGGGGGAGACCAAAGATGCCGGTGGCGCCAAACAGGTCAGCCGCCTGGCGCCGGCCAAGAGCGGTCTAGGGGGCACCGGCGTGTGGCGCGGCTCTGTTGAGGCGAAGCTGAAGAAGAACGCGTCGACCCCGTCCTCCGATGTCGCCGCCCTGCTCGCCAGCTACGGCATCGACGCCTCGATGGCCCGGCCCCGGGAGCGCATCCTCCAATGGGCCGTTGGGTTGCAGGAGAAGTTGAGCGGCCAGAGCGACCCCCTCGCCCTGGTGGACCGCCTCCTGGAGGTGGACGCGCGACGGAACCTGTTCATGCTCGAGGGCGCCTTTCGCCTGTACAAAAAGCGCTACGACGATCCGATCAAGGAGCAGCTCGCCGCGGTCAAGGCGGTGGAGGATCAGATCGGCGCGGTCGACTACGCGCTGGCCATGCGCGATGCCGGTCGTGGGGCCGGGTTGCCGGACCGAGCCCTGGCCTTCCTCGAGGCCGAGGTGCAGGGGGCGCGCCAGGACCTGGGCGCCCTGCTCGCTGACGGCTGGATGCCGGACGCTGACGGTCGCATCCCGGGCATCGCCGACCTGTTGGAGACGGTCACCGGCCTCGATTGGGACGGCTACGCCGATGACCGCAAGTACCTGCGCAAGGAGCTCAGCCGCCGCTTCGACAAGGTCGCGGGCGCGGACTACGACATGGACGCCCTCGAGGAGGGCGTGCACGAGCTGCGCCGGCAGATCCGCTGGTTCCCGATCTACTTCTCCGCCCTCGACGGCGTCGCGGTGCTGGACGATACCCGCAACCCGATTCCGGAGTACGAGCCGTTGCTGCGCGATCCCATCGCCGATTCAAAGTACGCCAAGCTGCCGGTCTCGAACGAGGAGCCCAATCCGTTCCGCATCTCCAAGAGCCTCTATCTGGCCAACACCAAGCAGATTGGCGAGCTAGGTGACCTCAAGGACGACGGCCAGGTGATCGAGGGCCTCGCCCATGCCCTGGAGCAGAGCGGTGTGGCCAACTCGAGCCAGGAGGCCCGGGCACTAGCCCTGGAACACCTCGGCAAAACCGAGGCGGACCTGCACCACATCCACGAACGCGGCGCGGCGATCTACACGGAGATCAAACGCACGGGCCTGCTCGAGCACCTGCGTGCTGAGATCCGCGCGGGCTGATCAGACTTTGCCCTACGGCTCGATCTGGGACGGCTCCATTCCTTGATCCATCCCGGCGGCCCCCATCGAGGTGACCACAATCTCGACGTCCGCCAGCGCTCCACCGGCGGCCCCCACCGGCACGGGGATGCTGACCGGTCGCGTCTGTGTACCCGCACCGGTCAAGAACGTCACGGTTCCGCCCGGTCCGGCGAAGGTGGGCTGTCCGCTGACCAGAACCTCGGCGCTGTAGTCGACGCTGACGTTGCCCGGGGCGTGGTTCTCAAACACCACATCGATATCAATGGTGGTGCCCTCCACCACCGGCACCGTGGCGTTGGTCACCGTGATGGTCTCTACGGTCACCGCCGGCTCGGTGAGCTGCAGCGCGGATCCGGAAGGGATGTAGAAGAGCTGTTGCTGAATCCCCGACGGCCAACGCACCTCAACCAGGGTCGCCTCGGCCTCGGCACCGATGCCGAAATGGAGCCGCGAGTCCGACACCGAGAGGAACCCGCCCGGACTCATCTCCCGCAGGAAGCTGGCGCCGCCCGCCTGTACCTCGACGTGGGCCCCCACCCCATCGCGGTTGGACAACGCGCCGCTCAACTCCACCATGAGCCAACCGTTGCTCTGCACCGTGTCGTTGCGCAGCAGCAAGGGCGTGCCGTCGACGTTGATCTGCAGGATGTCGATGTCACCGTCATCGTCGTAGTCGCCGAATGCCACACCGCGGCCACGACGGGGATCCGCAACCCCGGCCGATAGGCTCACATCACTGAAGGTAGCGCCGGCGCCGTCACTGAGCAGGACCGCGTTGGTGCTGTCGGCGGCGCTGGTCGGGGCGTCCGGGTCGGCGTGAAAGCCGTTGGCCACGTAGAGATCGAGGTCACCATCGTTGTCGTAGTCGGCAAAACCAGCGCCCCAGCTCGCCGTGTCATCGCTGCTGCAGGCGTCCGTTGCCAACTCGGTGCCCGCGGTCGCGGCGTCGTCGGTGAAGGTCGCGCCACCGTTTTGGGCGAGGAAGTTGGCTCCGAGGTTGGCGAAATAATAGTCGAGGTCGAGATCGCCATCGTAGTCGCCGGCCGCGATGCCCTGGCAATGCAAAGCCGTGTCGAGGCCGAGGGCGGCGGAGACATCACTGAACCAGTCGCCCGGGCCGGTGGCCGACGCACCATCGTTGTGGAAGACGAGGTTCCCCTCCAGGCTGGCGCCATAGGCGTTGCAGACCAGGAGATCGATCCAACCGTCGGCATCATAGTCGGTCCAGTGCACCGCCATGGTGGTGCCGAGGCCAGCGAGGCCGTAGTCGGTGGTGACGTCGCTGAAGGTGCCGTCGCCATTGTTGCGGTAGAGCTGATTGGCTACCGGATCGACGGTGGCGCAACAGGGCGCGGCGGCGTAGTTGCCGACGTAGAGATCCAAAAATCCGTCCTGGTCAAAATCGGCGAAACCGGCCGCCGTGGTCCAGACATCGAGCTCGAGCCCAGCCGCCACCGTCACGTCGCTGAAGGTGCCGTTGCCCTGGTTTTGGTACAGCCGGTTGGTGCTCGCCGCCAGGATGAAGAGGTCCAGGTCGCCGTCGTTGTCATAGTCGGCCACGGTGGCGCCCATGATCACGCCGGCCGGCACCGCCTCGGGCAGACCGGAGGCGACGGTCCGGTCCTCAAAGGTGCCGTCGCCGTTGTTGAGGTAGAGGGCGAGGCCACCGCCTTCACCGGCCAACAGGATGTCGAGGCCGCCATCGCCGTCAAAGTCGAACAAGGCAGCGCCGCCGCCGATGTGGGTCGTGCTGGTGAGCGGGTTGGTCCAGGTCAACCCGGCTTCGGCGGTGACGTCGCTGAAGCAGAGGCCTTCGCTGCAGGAGGTGCCGGCGAACAGCTCTGGGTTGGTGCACATTCCGCTGGCGGGATCGCAGAAGCCGGTATCGTGGCAGGCATCCATGGCGGTGCAGGTCAACGGCGCGGCGGCGAGACAACGACCGG
>JAUUZB010001061.1 GCA_030590185.1 Deltaproteobacteria bacterium | reverse complement strand
TTGGTTTCACCAAGGCTTTCATGCGCGAGCGTCCGGACTGTCTGACCAAGGCGGTGGACTTCGAGATGGGCCCGAGCGCCGAGGCCATCGCCGAGCGTTTGCTCGCCGAGGCAGAGGTTGACCCGGGCGCCTTCGAGATCGGCTACCGCGACGGTCAACGTTTTGCCATCGGCTTTGAAGAGCGTGCGGGTCTCCCGGCGGTAGAGGGCAACGATCAGACCTCTCCCCGACTCGGTCCCGACTCGGTGACCCTGGTGACCGGCGCGGCCGGCGGCATCACCAGCGCCATCGTCGCGGATCTCGCCGCGGCGAGCGGCGGCACCTTCTACCTGCTCGATCTTGCCTCCGAGCCCCAGCGCGATGATCCCGAGATCACCGCCCTGCGTACGGGCCGTGAAGAGCTCAAGCATCACCTGATCGCCGCGGGCAAGGCCGCGGGCACGCGCCTGACCCCCCGGGACGTGGAGAAACGCCTGGCCGCTGTCGAGCGACAGGAGGCGGCGCTCAGCGCCATCGAGAGCATCGAGGCCGCGGGTGGGGTCGCCCACTACCGGGCGCTCGATCTCACCGACGGGCCGGCGGTGGCCGCGGTGGTCGACGAGATCGGCGCGGCCCACGGCCGCATCGACCTGTTGCTGCATGCGGCGGGCATCGAGATCAGTCGCCGCCTGCCGGACAAGGATCCAGCGGAGCTCGACCTCGTGTTCGCGGTCAAGGCCGAGGGCATGTTCAATTTGCTCCGCGCCGCCCGCGACCTGCCGATCGGTGAGGTCGTGGCCTTCAGCTCCATCGCCGGGCGTTTTGGCAACGCGGGTCAAACCGACTACAGCGCGGCCAATGATTTATTGTCCAAGCTGCTGAGCAACCTGCGCCGGACGCGGCCCGAGACGCGCGCCACCGCCTTTGACTGGGCCGGATGGGCCGGCATGGGCATGGCGTCACGGGGCTCGATCCCGGCGATCATGGAGAAGGCCGGCATCGACATGATCGCGGCGGAGGCGGGCATCCCGTTGATTCGTCAGCTGATGGCGAGCGACCAACGGCCCGGCGAGCTGATCGTGGGCGGCCGGCTCGGCATCCTGCTCGAGGAGCGCGACCCGACCGCTGGCCTCGACACCGACGCCATGGCGGCGCGGCTAAGCGAAGCACCGTCCGGCTCCGTGATGCTGGGCACGATCACCGGCGCCACCCTCTACGGCGGCGTGGAGATCGCCACCGAGCTCGATCCGAAGGCGCAGCCATTCCTGCGCGACCATCAGGTCGAGAACGCGCTGCCCTACCTGCCCGGGGTGATGGGGGTGGAGGCCTTTGCACAGCTCGCCCGGGCGCTCGCCCCAGAGCTGCGGATCACCGCCATCGAGCAGGTGCGTTTCCTGCGGCCGCTCAAGTTCTTTGGCAACGAGCCGCGGACGCTGCTGCTCACCGGCCTGCCAGTGCGGCGGCCCGACGGCGAGTTGGTCATTCGCAACACCCTGCGTTCGGTGACCAAGCCCAAGAGGGCCGGGCTGCCGACCCGGGTGATCACCCATTTCACCGCCGAGGTACGGCTAGGCGAGAGCGTGCCGACCGCGGCGCGGATCGAGTTGAATCAGTCAGATCTCCTCCCTCCTTCCACCTCTGACGTCGCGACCGTGGATCGGGCCGACACCTACCGGACCTATTTCCACGGCCCAGCGTATCAGGTCATCGACCACGCCCTGCTCACGGCCGACGCGGCCTACGGCTTTGGGCGAGAAGATCTACCTCCCGACACCGACCCGGCGGGTGAGCATCTGCTGGCCGCGCCCCGGGCGGTGGAGCTCTGCTTCCAGACCGCGGGCCTGTGGGAGATCGCGACCAAGCAGACCCTGGCGCTGCCCGCCTCGGTCGAACGGATCATCGTGCACCGCGACCCGCGCCTCGCCGACTCGACGTTGACGGCCGTAGTCGAGCCCGGCCCAGATGGGACGCGGTTCGACGCCAAGGTGGTCGATGCGTCGGGCGAGGTCTACGTGAGCCTCCTGGGCTATCGGACCACGCCGCTGACCAGCGTCAGCACGACCTGGCAGCCGGGTTGGAGCGCACCACATGCATCCGCCGACACCACCACGCCGCGCGCCTGACCGGGGAAATTGACGTGATCTATTGGCATCTCAGGGACCATGGCGAGCTCGAGGCGGCCACCGCTGGCTCGGGCGAGTACGACTTCCTCTCCGCCGAGGAGCGCCGGCGCTACGCCGAGCTGAAGGTCAACAAGCGGGCCGGGGATTGGCTGCTCGGCCGTTGGACGGCCAAGCTCTTGCTGTGCGGCTATCTGGCGCGGGAGTCGGACACGGCGGTGACCCTCGACGCGGTCACCGTGGCCAACGAACCGAGCGGCGCGCCCGTGGCGCGTTTTGCCACAACCGATTGGATCGCCCCTGAGGCGGTCAGCCTCTCGATCAGCCACTCCCACGGACGGGCCCTGTGCGCCTTCTCCGACGAGCCCGGCGTGGCGGTGGGTGCAGACATCGAGCTGGTGGAGCGGCGCCCGAGCAACTTCGCGAGTGACTATTTCGCGCCCGGCGAGCTCGCGGCCCTCGACGCAGCACCGGAGGCGGATCAGGATCTACTGACCACCGCCATCTGGAGCGCCAAGGAGGCGGTGCTCAAGGCGCTTACCGTCGGTCTACGCGTCGACACCCGTCGCGTCCAATGCGACTGGCAAGGCCCGCCCGCGGACGGCGCCTGGAACAGCTTCGTCGCGACCTATGATGACCCGAGCCCCGAGCCGGAACCGCGCGAGTTCACCGGCTGGTGGCGGGTCAACGGCCCCTACGTGATGACCCTGGC
>JAUUZB010000737.1 GCA_030590185.1 Deltaproteobacteria bacterium | reverse complement strand
ATCGCCAACCCGAACTGCTCGACCATCCAGATGGTGGTCGCCCTCGCGCCCCTGCACCACGAGGCGGGACTCCGGCGGGTGGTGGTTTCCACCTACCAGGCGGTCAGCGGGGCGGGGAAACGAGCCTTGGTCGAGCTCGGCGATCAAGTCACCGCCCTGTTCAACCAGCGTGAGTTCAGCCCGCAGGTCTTCTCGGCCCGGATCGCCTTCAACTGCATCCCCCACATCGACGTCTTCCTCGAGGATCGTTTCACCAAGGAAGAGCGCAAGATGCGTGACGAGACCCGCAAGATCCTCGGGCTGCCCGAGCTCGGGGTCTGCGCCACCTGCGTGCGGGTGCCGGTCTTCAACGGCCACGCCGAGGCGGTGGTGGCGGAGTTCGAGCGCCCCCTTGGCCCCGAACGCGCCCTCGAGTTGTTGCGCGAGGCCCCGGGGGTGCATCTGATGGACTCCGACGCTGGCGGCGCCGCGGCCTACCCCACCCAACTCGACGCCGAGGGTACCGACGCCACCTACATCGGCCGTGTCCGGGCGGACGAGTCCGCGCCCAACAGCCTCGCCTTCTGGTGTGTGGCCGACAACCTGCGCAAGGGGGCAGCCACCAACGCCGTGCAAATCGCTGAAATCCTGATTCGGGATTATCTTTCTGCGGCGACCGGTTGAGGCTCCAACATGAAACGATCGACGTGCTCTTTAGTTGACCGGGGATCCCCCGATCGGTACCTTCCGGCCATGCGCAAGACTCCCGTTCTGGCCCTCCTAGCCCTCCTAGCCACCCTGGCCCTCCCGGCGGTCGCCTCGGCCCAGGAGGCCGGCGGTACCGCGCCGCTGACCCTGATCGAGGGTGACTACCGCATCAATCAGGCCGACCTCGACGCGGCCTGCGACGCGCCGGTCGACATCGTGGTGGCGGCAAATGGCGACGCGACCATCACCGTTTTCAGCATCCTGACCACCTACGAGGCTTATGCCTACTGGGTCTCCGACACGAGCGACTGCAGCGGCACCATCCCGGACGGGGATGACCGGATCGCAGGGCCGGAGCAGATCAGCTTGCCGGAGCTGGTGACCGAGTTTCCAACCGACTTCGGGGACACCTTTGACCAAAGCGACGTGATCGCCGCCCTCGCCGCGGACGCCTGCACCACCCGCTCGAGCCCCTCGGTGCGGCGCAATCTGTGCATTGTCATCAACGCCCAGGAAGTCTCCGGCGACCCGAGAATCGAGCAGAACTATGAGTACTACGGCTGGATGACCTTCGAGATCGACACCGAGGCGCCCCCGGCCCCGGATGCCCCTGAGATCACCGAAATGGACGCCAGCCTGCTCGTGACCACCGCGATCACCGACACCAGCAGCGAGAACGACGACATCGCCAGCTTCCAGGTGCGCTACCGGGAGGTGCCAGACCCCGCCGACGACCTAACCTGCGACGACGACGCCTACCCGAGCGATCAGGACACCGACATCGACGCGGTCGACGACGCCCTGGAGTGGACCCTCGAGGGACTGGACAACGGGACCACCTACGAGGTCTGCGTGCGAGCCGAGGACGACGCCGGGAACACCAGCCCGTGGTCGGATCTGGTCATCGGCACCCCCATCGATGAGTGCGACTTCATCGAGTGCTTTCCGGGTGGAGCGCCCATCGGCTACTGCGGTGCTGGGCTCTCGCCCATGGCGGCGCTGATCTGTGGCCTGTTGCTGGCCCTGCGCCGCCGGAGGTCACGATGAACCCCCGCGCCCTCGCCGCCGTCCTTCTCGGCATGACCCTGTTGGCCACCGGCTCCCCGGCCCAGGCGCTCGAATGGCCAAAGTTCACCACCCCCAAGCAGGAGCCGCGATTCAGCATCGACGTCCGCTTCGGCTCCTACCGGCCGCGGATGGCCTCCGACGCGAGCCACCCGGCCAAGATCTGGTTCGATAGCTACTTCGCGGAGGGGATCGAGGACGGCCTGTTCGGGCACGGCCCAATAATGAAGCAAATCGAGCTCGAGTATTACTTCACCCACATCTTTGGACGCATCGGCGCCGCCGTGAGCGTCGGCCACTGGGATATCGGGTCCAAAGCCAAGCGTTGCTACGAGAATCAGACCGACGCCGCTGGCGATACCACCCAGGTCTACGTCGACTGCAGCTCCAACCCCGACCTCATCGCCAACGGCCAGACCGAAGAGGGCAGCACCCCGACCAGCCTGGTGGTGGTCCCCATCTCCCTGTCCGCGGTCTACCGGGCCGACCAGCTGATGCGCCAGTTCGACATCCCCCTGATGCCGTACGTCAAGGCCGGCTTCGACATGGGTCTCTGGTGGTCCCGAGCCGGCGGCAGCACCGCCACCGGCGTCGACACCGATGGCAACGAAGGCAAGGGCGAGGGCATCTCCTTTGGCTGGCACGCCACCCTGGGGCTCGCCATCAACCTCGACTGGCTCGACCCGACCAACTCCGGCACTGATGAGAGTACCATCGGATTCGTGGGCAGCTACATCTTCATCGAGGGCACCTACCTCGGCGGCGACACCTTTGGCACCGACCCGAACGAGCGCCTGGACCTGACCGACTTCAGCGCCTACATCGGCTTGACCCTCGACTTCGAATAGCCGTGTCCGATCCCGGCACGCCTCACCCCGAGCGCACCCTCCGGCTCATCTTCGAGTATGACGGCCGCCGTTTCGTCGGCTGGCAGGCGCAGCAAGACCTGCCGAGCGTTGAAGCCGAGCTGCGCGCCGCGGTGCAGGGGCTCACTAAGGAAGACCCCGCCTTCCGGGTGGCGGGCCGCACCGACGCCGGCGTACACGCCATGGGGCAGGTGGTGAGCTTCAAGACCCATTCGGCCATCCCGGCGAAAAAATTCGTGCCCGGGCTCAACGCTTTCCTACCGAACGACGTCTCGGTGCACCGGGCCGACGAGATGGACCCGGGCTTCGACGCCCGGCGCGACTCCATGAGCAAGATCTACCGCTACCGGGTGTATCGGAGTGAGAGCCCGGCGGCCCTCGAGGGACGGGCCTGGCACATCCGGCGACCGTTGGACCTCGCGGTGATGCGTGGGGCCTCCCGCTGCCTGGTCGGCGAGCACGACCTCAACGCCTTCCGCAGCGCCCACTGTGGGGCGCCCCACGCCAGGCGCAACATCTTCTCCATCGAGATTCACGCCACCCCCCGGCCCCCGATCGGCGAGCACGTGGATCTGCTGTTCCACGCCAACGCCTACTGCCGGCACACCTGCCGGATCCTGGCCGGGACCCTGGTGGAGGTCGGGTTGGGCAAACGCACGACCGCGAGCGTGGCCGAGGCCCTCGCCGGCCGGGACCGTACCCGGGCCGGGGTCACCGCCCCACCCCACGGCCTGACCCTGATGCGGGTCTTCTACCCGGATGATCCCCCGCCCGGGGTGGAGCCCAGGAGACCGACGTGATCAAGCGGCTGAGTTGGCACCTGACCCTCGGCGGTGCCGCCATTCTGGTCGCCATGGTCCTGGCCCCCCAAGCCCTGATCCTCGCCAACGCGCTGCTCGAGATGCTCCCGGATTGGCTGATCGGCGGTCCGGCGATGCGTGGCATCGGCGTGCTTGCGGCCTACGAAGGCACCCTGTGGGGGACCGGGTTGGCCTTCTGGTTGCTCGGCCAGCGTTTCGGCTGGGTGCAGGGCTACGTAAGCGCCGGGGTGCTCACCGCGAGTCCGGTGGCGGCGGAAATTTTATTCCTCGGCTTGCT
>JAUUZB010000431.1 GCA_030590185.1 Deltaproteobacteria bacterium | reverse complement strand
CTATGTCTTTGGGGAGGGGGAGGGCGCCAACCTCGCGCTGCGCCTCGCCCACGACGCCGGTGATTATTTCGCCGCGGTGGCGGCGGTGAACGGTGATTTTGTCGCGACCCGGTTTGCTCCCACAGCGCGCCTCGGCCTGCTCGATGTGCGGGCGGGACCAGCCGCCGGGCTCGGGCCCGCGGGCGGCGGGACAGCGGTTGCCCCTGAGGTGGTGGCGCGGTGGGCCCAGTTCCTCGGTTGCGACGAGCCGATCGTGCAACGGGCGCGCCGCCGGGGGCACCAGATCGTCAAGCTCCTCTACACGGAGTGCGACCCGGGCGTGGACGCCTGGCTGCTCTCCGATTTCGCGGCCGCCCCGCATCTGGGGGCTGAGATCCTCGCCTTCCTGTTCGACTATCGGGCGGTGGACGCCCCGCCCCTCGACCCACCCGCCGCAACCCGCGAGGATTATCCCGCTCACGACAGGTTGCCCGCCGTGGCTCGCCTCGGCAACGAGCTCGGCGCCGCCGTCGGTCTGTCCCTCGACCGTCAATCCACGTCCGCCGCTTTCGAGCTCACCAGCGAGGCCGGTCTCTCACCGAGCGGCGGTATCTTCGCCGATCGTCGCCTCGGCGTGCACGCCGCCTTCTCGCTCTACTCCTATCTCAGCCGCGGGATGGACGGGGTCAGCGGTCTTCAAATCATGGCGCAGCTCGATCTCCACGCCGCCATGCCGGAGCTGCCCGCCGCCGGCACCGACCTGCGTTGGCTCGGTGGCCGCCTCGGCGTCTCTGCCCTTTACCTGAGCAGCGCTCAGGAGACCTTCTATCTCTGGGCAGGCGCGAGCCTCGCCGAGGACAGCGAGAGCATCGACCCCCCCCAGGTGCGGCCGGAGGTCTTTGGCTTCGGCACCTATCGCCTCAACGACACCTGGGCGTTGCTCTACGGCGGCGCCTCGACCTACCTGTTCGGCGCCCAGACCGCCCTGCCGTTGCTGGGGGTGAGCGTCGTGCCGGTGTCCTGGTTGCGGATTATTCTGCTCGCCCCGTTGGTCGCCAGTGTGGAGCTGCAGGTCCGCGATGACCTCGACCTGGCGCTCGTCGCCGCGGCCGCCGGGGGGCAACAGCGGATGAGCAACCAAACCTTCGCCGGTGAGCCAACTATCCTGCGTTTCAACATCGTGCAGGGTCGCTACGCTGCCACGGTTCGTTACCGCCCCTTCGAGGTCTTGGAGCTCAGCGTCTCTGCGGGCCTACTCGCGCCGCGCTGGCTGACGGTCGTCAAGAAGACCGGCGAGGTCGCGTCCTTTGATGTCGACCCGGCGGCTTTTTGGCGGTTGGGGGCGGGGTATTTCTTCTGACCCGCCAGGGACCTCCCACGGCCTCTCCCCCGCTATTGTCCCCCCCCCCGGGCCCGATGTTATAAACCTGCCTCCATCTTCGGAGGAGAAAGCTAGCCATGCGCCGACGCTTGCCCGCGGTTCTCGCCGTTCTGTTCCTCGCCCTGCCCGCTACTGGTCTGGCCCGGTCCACCATCGCGCTGGCCCCCCTGACCTCGACCTCGGGCCCCGAGTATCAATGGATCGGCCCGGCCCTCGCCGGCGCCCTCGCGCTGCGGGTTCACCAGCAGCCGGAGCTCAACGTGCTGACCCTGCGGCAGGTCAACGCGGCGATGCGACACGACAACATGACCGCCGACTCCCTGATCGAGCTCGGGAGTGCCGTCGCCCTCGGCCGTCAGCTCGGTGCCGACCTGTTGGTTACCGGTACCTACCGCGCGGCCTGGCCGGATATTGAGTTCATCGTCAAGATCTTCGACCCGCAAAAGAAGAAGCTGGTCAACACCCACATCATCTCCGGCGGTCTCGACGACCTGCTCGACCTCGAGGTGCGCATCGCCAGGGCGCTCGCCCTCGAGCTCGGCGCGGAGCAACCCGACATCGTGCGCGGCGCCTTTGGCACCGAAAACCTGCGCGCCTGGCGGGCGACCACCCTGGCGCTCGAGATCCTCAACTGGCAATCCCTGTCCCCGCGGGCCGCCGATCCCAACGCCCCCCTGAGCCTGCCGCCCGCCGCCATAAAAAAGGCTCGCCGCTACCTCGAGGAGGCTACCCGGCAGGATCCCAACTACGGCGAGGGCTGGGCGGCGCTCGGGGTTAGCCAGGCCTTGGTGGGCGAGACCCAGGCCGCCTGGCGTTCCTTTGGCAAGGCAACCGCCTCGGGCTCCGGCCACCACCCGACCGCCGTTCTCGGGGCCAGCTTCGTACGCATGCGGGAAGGTCGTTTCGACGACGCCGCCAAGATCTTGGCCAACGCGGTGGCGCGTCATCCGGGTTTCCTCCACGCCAGGGGCTATCTCGGCGAGCTCTACATCCACCTCGGCCGCTACCGGGAGGCGCTCAAGGCCTTTGACGAATATGCGGTCAACGTGCCGCGCCAACCCTGGGTGCTCGCCCAGCGTGGCTACGTCAAGTCGAAGCTCAAGGACTTCAACGGCGCCATCGCCGACTCCACCGCCGCGGTCGACATCCTGCCGGAGTCCGCCTACCTGTTGCTCGAGCTCGCCGGGCGCTACATCGACGCCAAGAAGCTGTTCGGCGCCGAGGAGACCCTGCGGACCGCCATCGCCCACCACCCGAACAGCCCCACGCCGTATGTCCGGCTCGGCTACGTCTACCTGTTGCAGGGCAAGGACGACCAGGCGATCCCGGTCACCGAGGATGCGCTCGCCAGCGTTGGTTTCGGCGCCCGGCCCCGCGACCGTGCGTATGCCCACCTGAATCTGGTGCGCGCCTACGGCCACCAGGGCGACATCGACAAGGCCATCGAGCACCTGACCAAGGCCAAGGCAGCGGCGACCGTTTCCTGGGGCGAGATCGAGGCCGACCCGAAGCTCGCCGGGCTGCGCAAGGATCCCCGTTATCGGAAGCTCCTCCCATGAGCACCTTCGACCCGCTCGTTGATCGCGAAGTCGAGGAGGCTTTCGCCAACCTGTCGATGCAGGTCAACGATCTCGGTTACGATCGCTGGGGCTATCACCCGAGCGCCGCCAAGGCCTACATGACCCTGGCCAAATACATCGCCAAGTATTTCCGCCCGGAGGTGCACGGCATCGAGAACGTGCCCAAGGGCCGCGTGCTGATCGTCCCGAACCACTCGGGGCAGCTTCCCTTCGACGCCCTGGTGGTCGCGGTCTCCATGTTGCTCGAGGCCAAGCCGCCACGCCTCGTGCGCAGCATGGCGGAGCGTTGGTTCCCCACCCTGCCATTTGTAAACGTCGCCTTCTCCCGTGCCGGCGTCGTGGTGGGAGATCCGATCAACTGTCGCAACCTGCTCAACGCCGAGAACGCCATCTTAGTTTTCCCAGAAGGGGCCAAGGGCAGCGGCAAGCCGTTTCCTAAGCGTTATCAGCTCGAGAAGTTTGGGCGCGGCTTCATGCGCTTAGCGTTGCAGGCCGACAGCCCCATCGTGCCGGTCGGGATCGTCGGCGCCGAGGAATCGATCATCAGCCTGACTAACATCAAGCCGCTGGCCCAGCTGTTCAACACGCCCTACGCGCCGCTGCCCATCGGCTTGCCGATCCTCGGGCCGCTCGCTTTCGTTCCCTGGCCCACCAAGTTCCATCTCTACTTTGGTGAGCCGATGTACTTCGACGGCCACTTCGACGACGAGGACGAGGTGATCGAGAGGAAGGTCCAGAAGGTCGTGGGGGCGGTCGAGGATCTGGTCAAGAAGGGGCTCGCGGCCCGGGACGGGTGGTTCTAGCCATGGCGAAGATCCTGATCACCGGCATCGCCGGCAGCCTGGCGCGACTCACCGCGGACGCCCTGCTCGAGCAGGGGCACGACATCGTTGGGGTAGATTACCGGCGCAAGCCGATGGGGCTGCGGCGCAAGATCAAGTTCCACCGCGCCAATTACAACAAGCGAATCATCGAGGACATCTTCCGGCAGCACGAGCCGCAGTGGGTGCTCCACCTCGGCCGGGTCGGCAATCTCAAAACCGGCAAGAACAAGCGCTTCGACCTCAACGTGATCGGCAGCGCCAAGATCATGGATCTGTGCGTCAAGCACGAGGTCGAGCGGTTGGTCGTCATGTCGACCTACCACATCTACGGCGCTCATCCGTCCAACCACGTGCCGATCTTCGAGAACGAGCCGCTGCGCGCCGCCCAGATCTTCCCGCAGCTCACCGACGCGGCACAGCTCGACAGCCAGGCCTGCACCTGGGTCTACCAGCACCGCAAGCTCAAGACCGCAGTGCTCAGGCCGTGCACCATCGTCGGTCCGAACATCAAGAATGCCTTCAGCACCTACCTGCGTGAGGGAACCCTGATCTACCTGCTCGGCTTCTCGCCCATGTGGCAGTTTATCCACGAGCGGGACATGGTCGAGGCGCTCAAGATCGCCATCAATTGCAAGAAGTGGGGGGTGTTCAACGTGGCTGGCGCCGGTGAGGTGCCGTACATCGAGGCGCTCGAGTACACCGGCCGCTGGGCCCTGCCGATCCCGGCCTCGGTCGCTAGTTTTTTGTTGGACGCGACGGGCTCGCGTTCGGTACCCCGGTACTTCCTCGACTTCTTCAAGTACCCTTGTCAGATTTCGGATGAGAAATTCCGCCGGGAGTTCGATTTCGAGCCGGTCATGGGGCCCAAGGAGACGATCGAGTCCACCGTTTATGACGCCTGAGGAGGGCGAGGGTATGGTGATAGGGTGAAGCCGCCGGAGATATCCGCTCACTTTCTGGGCCGCGAGCCCTCAGCGATCCGCCAGGCGCAGATCGCCTTTTCACAACGGCCGGACAAGGCCGGGGTCGAGGTGATCAACCTCGCTATCGGCAACGTCTCCCTGCCGATGCACCCGGCCATGCGGGCGCGGATGGCGGCGCTGGGGAGCGAGGGCTTCGCCGACGGCGTGGTGCGCTACACCGCCAGCTGGGGCAGCGAGGAGGCCCAGCAAGCCTTTCTCCACATCATCGCCTCGGCCGACTGCGACACCAGCGGTCTCTCCTGCTGCGTCACCGACGGTGGCTCCCAGGCCATGGAGCT
>JAUUZB010000346.1 GCA_030590185.1 Deltaproteobacteria bacterium | reverse complement strand
GCGGCTGGCCGGTGTCGCGATCCTTGACGACCGTCACCTCCGGGGCCTTGTAGCCCGCGGCCTCGAAAAAGCTCCGCAACTCAGCCTCCTCGACCCCGAAGTCGACGTTGCCGACGAACAGGCGGGCGCTGCGTTCCGGCGGCGGCTCGTCGCCGGGCATGGGCTTGCCGGGGTTCATGGCGCGTGCCACGGCCCGTTGGGCTTCCTCGGCGGAGATCTGCTCTCGGGGTTGGGGTCCGACGACGATGCCCGCTAGGTCACGGTCCTCGCCGGTCAGGCCCGAGCCAGAGGAGGCGGCACGTTGCTGCTTGCGCTCGCGTCGCGCTGCCGAGCGCTCCTCGCGGGCTTGTTCTCGTTTTCGCTTCTCGAACTGATGATTTGTCTTACGAGCCATTTCGCCGTGTAGTGGAGAGCGCGCGGAATGACAACCGCGTCGCGAAAAAAAGGGCTTGATCGGATTCTCGGGGGCTTCTCCTCTTCTCCTGCAAGTGCCCCTGGGAAGGTGCTAGGTTGGGGGTATGTCGAGCATGGCCAGCCGGGAGGCGGAACCACCGGTCACCAGCCGCCTGACAACGGCGCCGCTGTGGGTGTCAGCCTGCGGCCACCTGCTGCTGGCGGTGGCCCTGGTGGGCGCCGGCCTCGGCTCACAGGGTTGCTCAGGCGAGGAAACCGGCTGCTCGGTCGACGCCGAGTGCCCGGCGGGAGGAGCCTGTCGCGAGGGCACCTGCGTGCAGTTGTGCTCGGACGAGAGCGACTGCACCCTGCGTGACCAGTCGTGCGTTGACGGTGTCTGCTCGACCCAACAGGACTCCGAGTGCGCCGATGAGGCGGCCGTCACCTGTAGCGATGACAATCTCTGCACCGAGGCGGACCGTTGTACGGCGAATGGCGCCTGTGTGGGCGATCCGGTGAGCTGCGACGACCCGCCGGAGTCAGAGTGTGTCGAAGCGGACACGATCTTCCGGACGTATGATCCGGTCGGGACGTGCAGCCCCGACACCGGGGACTGCGCGTACACCCCCAATGATACCGCGTGTGCCGACTGCGCCAATCAGTGCGCCACGAGCTGCACGCCGAATTGCACCGGCCGGCAGTGCGGCGACGATGATTGCGGGGGATCGTGCGGAACCTGCTCGGCCAGTGATTGTTTGGTCTGCTCGGCGGGATCCTGCGTCAGCGAGTGCAACGGGGTGGAGATTTGCGCCGGCGGCAGCTGCTGCACGCCTGGTTGTCCCGCCTGCCGGACCAGCGCGGTCTCCGACGGCTGCGGCGGGAGCTGCGCCGCCAACTGTTCGAGCCCATCGGTCTGCGACGGCGACAGCTGTTGCGCGCCTAGCTGTCCCGCCTGTCTAGAGAGCTCGGTGGCTGATGGCTGCGGCGACACCTGCGCCGCCAACTGTACCGGCAGCGATCAGTGCTGCGGCGATACCTGCACGCCGCCGCCGACCTCCTGCACCTCCGGCTGGACGGATTGCGACTTCGACTGGTGCAACGGTTGCGAGTGGCTCTACGACGACGACCCGAGCTGCCCCTCTGAGTCGGTCACCTCGCTCTGTGCCGACCAGGACACGGATGTCCGGTACGCGGCTGGTTTCGGCGAGGCCTGGATCCTGGTCCCCGCAATAGAGTGCAACAACAGCGGCGTGGGGCCAGTGGTGAGCTTCTCCCTGTTCGTGGACGCCTGCGCTGATTTTGATTTCTACGTGTACCAGGATTCCTGCACCGGCGACGAGCTCGTCAACTGCGCTGGAAGCGAAACCATCGAGCGCAAGTGCGTGGGCTGGTCCGACTTTCCAGCCGTCGATAACTCGCGCGATCTGTACGTCGAGGTCCGGGCTTTTTCAGAGACCGCCACCTGTTGTGGATACTGGGACCTCGTCATCGAGGGCAATGTCTGCTGGACCGCCACCGCGGGATGCACCCCCGATTGACGTCGGTTGCTAACCAACCGGGCGCTCTCTCACTCCCGTACGGGCCCTAGGCGGCCGCGTCGCCGGTGCCGTCCTCGTCCTCTACGACAACGGTCACCACCTGACGTAGTTTTCGCGAGCGATCGGTGAGCCGAAAGGTGACGCGATGGCCGAAGTGGAAACGCACCGGAGTCGGTCCGAGGGAGGTACGGTCCAACAAATCCACTTTTGCTTTCGGTTTGGTGCCGATCGTGAACTTCACCAGGTCGCCCTGGAGCTCGTGCCGAAGCACCATCTGGAAGGGACCGGCGTGGAGCTTGTTGTTCCCCGCGTCTCCGGTGATCGGGATGAGCATCGGTTCGGGCACGGAGGTCTCCCCCTCTGCGCCTACCGTAATGGTCAACGGGTTCGATTCGAAGACACCGAGAACGGCGACGACCCCATAGGTGCCTGGCTTCAACAGGAAGCCCACGTCGACGTTGAAGAACTCGCTACTGGTCCCCTTGTCGAGTTCCTGCCGGGGCTTGGTCTTCCCTTTGCCAGGGCGCTTGCCCTGTTTGGCGATGCGTTCCGCGTCGATTTCGAGGACCGTCCGTCGGAGCACTCCGCCCGTATCTTTGTTGATGAAGATGAGCGTCGGGCTTTCGGGCAAGGTCGGAAGCTCGGGGGTGTGTTTGATCTGGCACAGCATGGCCACGACCACCTTCGTCCCCGCACCAGCCTCGACCCGCGCCGGGGCGGCGATGCGCAGGCCAACGTCCTCCTTTGGCATCCAGGGCGTACAATAGTTTGGTGAGCCCGACGAAATAGACTTGAGCGCGCTGAAGTCTTCGTCGGCGCAGGGGTTCGGCGTCACCGCGATGGTGAACTGGTTCAACCTGGCCAGGAAGCTGTCTTGTATGATCTCGACCGCGTAGCGGCCGAGGAGAAGCTCGCTCACCTCGATGGGGTGGCGCTTCTCCTTGCCGGCAAAGCGGAAGATCAACTCGCCGCTGGCCGGCGTCTCGTCGTAGTCAACCGAGAGGCCAGGACGGAGCTCTTCCTTGACGCGATAGTACTGCGGCTTGAGCCCGTGCCAGCTTTTGAGGTCTCCCATGACGGTTCCGGACTCTATCATAGGCGATAGGTGCTATTCCTCGTACGGTCAAAGAATTCATCGGGAGGGCAGCCCGTGGCCAAATACTTTTTTTGGATGGATCTGGATTGCGTTGCTGGTGATGGTCAGCGTGGTGCGCAAGGCACACGAGCGCAAAGCCGGCCGCCGCCGCAGCTTGAAGGGCATCCCGGTGCCAGAAGCCATCATGATGATGCTGTGGGGCGTGGCCGCTGGTCGCCAACCGTCGAGATGCGCGACGCGCACGTGCTGATCACCTGGGGGGTGTACAAACGCATTCGCCATCCCACGTTGCAATATATTCAATGTGTTCCGGCAAGGCGCCGACGTCCGGCTCGGTGTCGCTCCAGCCACCGGGCAAGCCGAGCTCGGTGGCCGTCAGGGCGAAGTGACACATGGCGATGCCCATATCGATGCGCTGCAGATCGGCGAGCTCGAACAGCTTCGAGTCCCTGCCGTAGCCCGGGGTGCGGCGCACAAAGAAGTGGTAGCGGGGGCTGCCCGCCGCGCGCACGATCCGCCAGGGCTGTCGGTTCGAAGCAGACGGGCCGATGCGGACCATGTCCAACACCGTGGCGTAGTCCCCGGCGGCCTCCCGGCTCAAGGACCGCTCGAACGTCTCGGTGAAGAACAGCCGTTCCCAGGGCCGGCGCTTCTTTGCCTTTGCCCCCCAGCGGATCAACTTTTCGACGGCACCGCGCTTGGTGGCGGCGTGTCCTATGGCGACCACGGCTGGTATGGTCTCGGTGGCCGCCAGCGCGATCTTCTCGGCGAAGGTGCTGCGGGTGAAGGTTCCCCCGAGCCAACAGGTGCCGAGCTCGAGGTCAGTGGTGAGGAGGATCGCCTCTTCCATGACATATCCAAAGTCCTCCATATCGCGTGCACCGGGAGTCACCGCCCCGACGATGAACCCGGGTGCGCCTCGAATGAAGCCGTAGGTTCCCAGACCGCTGAGCGCGCCGCGGTCATCCTCGGTGGCGGCGACGAGCTCCAGGCGAAACACCGAGCCAAAGGGCCCGGTTGGGGCTGACGCCAACCATTGCTCCAGGACCTGTCGGCGCTCGGTCTCGATGGGCTTAGGGCGGAAGGTGCGCCGGGAAGAGCGCATCTCGAGAACATCGGTGATGGGTCGGGTGAACTGCACGGTTCATCTCAATCTCGCGGCATCGCCGTCGTCAATCTCGAAGGGATTCGAACTCCCGGCCTACGGGTTCGAAGTGCGTCCGGTCATGGCGTGGAGTATGAATCTTTTATTGCCGGTTGGCTGCCATCATTCCATCCACTCCGCCATCCGCATCACTGCTCGTGACGCCATCTCCTCGGTAGGTGTGTCGCCCATCCCTGAATCCCGTCGTACCCGTACCACGGCGAGCGGCCCTCGAGCGTCCCGAGAATCGAACTCCCGCGTCAACATCTCGATGAATCTCGCGTGCCACTTGGGCGAGGTCTGGCGCAGAACTTTCGACCGTTGTTTCAACAGGGGTTCTGCATTTCCGAACAGCACCGCTGCCTCATAGATGTAGTAGCAGTCCTTGGCGATGTCCGCGCTGCTGCGACCTTGGTCCCGCATGATCAGGATCTTCTGCATCACGTACGATACCGGGTTGGGGACGCGAATGGCGGCGCTCGACTCAGGCATGCCAATAGCCGCCACCCGTGCGGCCGGGATTGCCAAGGGCTCAGTCAAGAGGAGCTCCAGGTAGCGGAGCTGTTGTGCCGAGGTTCCCGGTTGAACCTCCGCCGTCACCTTCGGGGACCCGTCGCGGCGGCTGGCGCTGCCCTGCAAGGGCGACAGCAATTCTATGTCGACGTTTGGATCGCGGGACGAACGGAACTTCACGATCGGAGGCCGATGTTCCGGATGGACGTCGGCGTAGAATCCGGCCTCGTGCAGGAGGGTGGCGATCGATTTCCGCCCGGCTGCCGCGATGGGTGGCGCACAGGCGAGATCCAGATCGGACGTACCGATCGGGGTGGGCGCCGTGGCGGCAGTTTCGAAGTGGCGGTAAAGAGCGTTGGCGCAGCCTCCGATCACCACGACGTCTCCGAGGTAGGGCTCGAGTGCTCGGATAGCGGCTGCTATTTCCGCGTCGGCCCAGGGGCTGATCAACACCATCCGAGAGCCTCAAAATGCGCAGCCAGTACACGCTCGAAGATGTGTTCAGCCTGCTCGGCTCCACGGGCGGCGGAGCCACTGACATCGAGGTAGCACTGGATCACGTCGACCACCCGAAGGCCGTTGACCATCACCACAGGCTCGAAGGTGGAGGCGGCAGCAGGCGGCCTCACCAGGGTGAGCCCGCTCCCCGGACCATCGGCGGGTGCCAGATCCAGGCGTGCCATTACCTCCCCAAAGGGCTGGTCGACATACAACCAGGTAGTGCGGACGTTTGACCGCGCTACGCCGAGCAACTCCGCGGCGAAGTGTGAGCCGATGGCATAAGAGGTGTCGAGGTCGCGTAGGCGAGCCAGCAGGTTCTCGCGAGTCGCCCGTGCCGATGCGCCGCTGGTTGCCGGTTGAACGTGGTTTTGGCGCCTACCCCCGAGCTGCGCGGCGTGCGACCAGTCCATGAGTAGCCGACGGGGGTC
>JAUUZB010000134.1 GCA_030590185.1 Deltaproteobacteria bacterium | reverse complement strand
GCCGGAGCCCGGAGCAGACGCCGCAGGCGGCTGCGTAGGAGTGGAGCGAGACCGCAGGGCTCGCGGAGAGCGGAGGGAGACGGCGCAGCCGGCTCGCGGAGCAGCGCAGGGAGACCCGCAGGGGCTCCCGAAGCCGCCGGAGGAGACGCCGCTAGGCGGCTCCGTAGGCGCCCAAAAGTAGCTGATAAAATATGGTATATAGTAGTGCCTGACACTACTATATACAGGAGCTGTTCCCTCAGCCCACCATGTTTGCCAAGGCGCTCTTGACGAAGTCTGACAACCCGTCGAACCGCACGCCCCACACCATGGTTGGGATGGCGAAGGCCACCAGCACCAGGGCGTGATAGCGCGAGACGCGGATTGGCTTGGCCGCGGCGTCATCCGGTGCCTCGAGGAACATCGTCTTGACGACCCGCGCGTAGTAGTAGAGCGCCACCGCTGAGTTGACGCCGCCGATCACCGCTAGGGCGTAGTAGCCAGCACCCCCGGCCTTGAGGATCGCCGCGAACAGATAGAATTTCGCGATGAAGCCGGCGAAAGGCGGCAGACCGGTGAGCGAGAACAGGAAGATCGCCATCAACACGGCGATCAGCGGCGAGGTCCGTCCGAGGCCGCGGTAGGTCGCGATGTCCTCGGAGCCGGTCGACTCGGCGATGGCGATGACCACCAGGAAAGCCCCCATGTTCATCGCCAGGTAAACCCACAGGTAGAACATGACCGATTGCAGGCCGTCGCCGTTGACCGCCGACAAGCCCATCAGCAGATACCCGGCGTGGGCGATGGAGGAGTAGGCCAACAGGCGCTTGAGGTTGTTCTGTAGGATCGCCGTGAGGTTGCCGACGGTCATGGTGGCGGCCGCCAGGATGCCGAGAATCAACGGCCACGGGAAAGCGGTCAGCAACGACAGGGTGCCCGGGTCCGGGCCGGCGAACCCGATGAACAAGAAGCGGGCGAGGGCCGCGAAGCCTGCCGCCTTCGGGCCTATGGACAGGAAGGCGGTGAAGGGGGTCGGCGCTCCCTCGTATACATCCGGGCACCACATGTGGAACGGCACCGCGGCGATCTTGTAGCCAAAGCCGGCGAAGGTGAGCACCAGGGCAAAGGCCGCCATATAGAAGGTGGCGCCGCGCGGCGAGGCTGCGAAGAAACTCTGCACCAGCGAGTAGTCGAGCCCACCGCTGAGTCCATAGAGGATACTGATCCCGTAGAGCATCACCCCGGAGGCGACGCCGCCGTAGATCACGTACTTCATCGCCCCCTCGGCCAATCGCCGGCTGGTGATGCCACCGAAACCAGCGAGGACGTAGGAGGCCAGCGAGACCAGCTCCAACGCCAAGAACAGCATCAGGAGGTTGCGCGCCTCGGACAACAGCACCATGCCGAGGACGAGGGAGAGCAACAGCCCGTAGAAGGCACCAATGTTGTCCCGCGCTACGTCGCGCGATTGGTAGGCCAACAGGATCCCACCCAGGGCGACGACCGCGAAGAAGATCTTGAAGGCAGCGGAGAACAGATCGATCCGCACCATGCCGGCGAAGATCGTCTCCCCCACCCCCGGCGTAACCACAAAGGTGGCGAGCACGACGGCGCCCAGGGTGATGATCACCAGACCGGTGAGGATTTCCTTGCCGCTCTTCCAACGGCCGACCACCAGGTCCAGGACGAACAAGAGAAGGATGCCCGCCACCAGAACCAGCTCTGGTGCGAACAGCCTCAGGTTATCCAGATTCGGCAACATGACGCGTTCCCCGTGCTCAGGCTCCGGCGGCCTTGACGACTTCGATGAGCGTGTTGAGCCCTGGCGCGATCAGGTCGAGCACCGGGGCGGGATAGAAGCCCATGATGATGATCACAGCCGCCAGGGGGTAGAGGGTGAGCCGCTCCCGCCAATAGACGTCGGGGGTACCGACGTACTTCGTATTGAGCTTGCCCAGGAACATCCGCTGCATGGTCCACAGGTAGTAAGCCGCGGTGATGATCACGCTGGTGATCGAAATGATGGTCAGGGTTTTGAAGACCGGGAAGGCACCGAGGAAGCAGAGCATCTCAGAGATGAACCCGGAGAGGCCGGGCAAGCCTAGGGAAGCGAAGAAGGCCAGGCCGGTGAGGCCAGCGTACTCCGGCAGAATCTTGGCGAGGCCACCGAAACCCTCGATGTCGCGGTGGTGGGCCCGGTCGTAGATCACGCCGGCGAGCAAGAAGAGCATCGGGCTGATGATGCCGTGGTTCCACATTTGCAACACCGCGCCGTTGATGCCCGCCTCGGTAAAGGCGGCCATGCCGAGGAGCACGAAGCCCATGTGGCTGACCGAGGAGTAGGCGATCAGCTTCTTGAGGTCCTTCTGCGCCATGCAGACGAAGGCGCCATAGACAATGTTGATGGTGCCGAACACAGCCATGGCGGTGGCAGCCCACAGGGTGGCGTCCGGCAGGATGGTGAAGTTGACCCTCAGGATGCCGTAGACCCCCATCTTCAAGAGGACGCCGGCCAGGATGACCGAGACCGGGGTCGGCGCCTCGACGTGGGCGTCCGGCAACCAGGTGTGGAACGGGAACATCGGGATTTTGATGGCAAAGCCGATGAACAGGAAGACCCACATCAGTTTGTCGAAGGGGAGCGAGATGCCGAAGGCGGTAAACGCCCCCACCTGAGAGAAATCATTCTTGGCCAAGGCCAGGAAATTGAAGGTGTGGGCGATGGGTGTGCCATCACCGAAGGTGGAGGGTGCGCTGTTGTAGTAGATGCCGATCAGGGCGACCAACATCAGCACCGAGCCGAACAGGGTGTAGAGGAAGAACTTGATCGCCGCGTATTCCTTGCGCGGGCCGCCCCAGACGCCGATCAGGAAGTACATGGGCAGCAGCATCAGCTCCCAGAAAACGTAGAAGAGGAAAAAGTCGACGGCGACGAAGACCCCCATCATGCCGGTCTCGAGCAGCAGGAACATCATCAAGTAGCCGGGCACCATGCGCTGGGAGAAGTGGTTGGAGTCCACCTTGCTCCACCAGGGCATCGAGGCCAGGACCGCGATCATCGTGATCAACGCCGAGAGCAGCACCATGGCGATGGAGATGCCATCGACCCCGACGTGGTACTCGATGTTGAACGACCGCAGCCAGACGAAGCGGTGCACGAACTGCATCCCCGTGCCGTGGGGGTCGAACTCCCGCCACAGGTGAAAGGCGAGTACGAAGGGCACCGCGGTCGCCGCCACCGCGATGACGCGGTAGATGTCGTTGAACCGAGCGCGGTCACCGCCGGTGACCCGGGAGACCGCGTAGACGACCAAGATCGCCACCATCCCAATGAGTGGGAAGAAGGTCATCCAGGTCAGCAAGGTTGACTGTTCCATGATCCTTAGCTCCCTATCGAGGCGTTGTCCGCGCCTTACAAAGCTTCCCTAACGAAGCGAGATGCCAAAAACGATGATCGCGATGACGATGCTGCCACCGACGAGAACGTAGATGTAATCCTGAATCCTACCTGTCTGGATGTTGCGCAGCTTGGAACCGCTGCCGATGGTAGAATTCCCCACCAGGTTGACCAGACCGTCGACGACGTAGGTGTCGGTCAGGCCGTGCAGCCAGGAAATGAAGCGGCCGAAGGCGCCGACTCCGTTGACCAGGGCGTCGAGCACCTTTTCATCAAAGCCGCGCAGCACCACCATCAGCTCCATGGAGGTGCGGACGACGAGGTGGTCGTAGAGCTCGTCGATGTAGTACTTGTTGAAGACCAGTTGGTGCACGTAGCGCAGCTGCTTGTTGGCTAGGAGCCGCAGGGGCAGCTGCGAGGTGCCACCCTTGTAGAGCGCCCAGGCCAGGAACATGCCGGCGGTTGCCACCCCGATCGACGCCGCCATCAGGCCCCACTCGAGCCCGTGGCTGTAGCCCTCCGATTTCACCAACGGCACCGAGACCGCCATCACCGGCTCGAGGAACTGCTCGATCAGCGACTTGGAGTGGGTCCAGAGGTGCGGCAGGCCAATGAAGCTCAGGGCGACGGCGCCGAAGGCCAACACCGCTAGAACCCAGGTCATGCTGCGCGGCTGCTCCTCGGGGTCGCCGTGATGGCCGTCGTGGCCGTCGTGGCCGTGCTCGTCGTCGTGGCCGTGGGCGTCGCCCTGACCGTGGGCGTCGTCCTGACCGTGGGGATCAGGAGCGACGATGTGTGCCGGCAGCGCCTTACCGGCCACCTGCAGCTCCGCCGCTTCGTAGAGCTTCTCGTTCTTGGGCAGTGGCGCGCCGAGGCGGTTCTTGCCGGTGAAGGTCATGAAGTAGGAGCGGAACATATAAAAGGAGGTCAGGCTCGCGCCGACGAAACCGGCGAGCCAGACGGTCCAGCCCGGCACCAAGAGGTTCCCCGAGTCGAAGGCCTTCCAGAGGATCTCATCCTTTGAATAGAAACCGGCGGCGATGGGGAAGCCCGCGATGGCGATGCAGGAGATCAGGTAGGTAACGTGCGTGATCGGCATGAACTTCTTGAGCCCGCCCATGCGCCGCATGTCCTGCTCGTGGTGGCTGCCGAGGATCACCGAGCCGGAGCCCAAGAACAGACAGGCCTTGAAGAAGGCGTGGGTCAGCAGGTGGAAGATGCCGACCCAGTAGACGCCGATGCCAACCCCAACGAACATGTAACCGAGCTGACTGATGGTCGAGTAGGCCAGGACCTTCTTGATGTCGTACTGGAACAAGCCGATGGTCGCCGCGTACAGGGCTGTGGCGCCACCGACCACCGCTACCACGGTCATGGCCAGCGGCGACTGAATGAACAGGAAGTTGAGCCGCGCCACCATATAGACACCGGCGGTGACCATGGTGGCGGCGTGGATCAGGGCGGAGACCGGAGTCGGGCCAGCCATGGCGTCCGGCAGCCAGATGTAGAGCGGGATCTGCGAGCTCTTGGCGGCGGCGCCCCAGAAAAACAGGATGCAGGCGATGGTCAGCACCGAGACGCCCCAGATCGTTTTGCCCTCGAAGATGCCAGCGCCTACGCCGGCCTGGATCTCGCGGAAGACGACGCTCATCTTGGAGGCGTCGAAGCCGCTGACGCCGTTGAGGTCGCCGGTCATCGCCCACAACAGGATGAAGAGGCCGACCAGAAAGCCGGCGTCGCCAAAACGGTTGACGATAAAGGCCTTCATGCCGGAGCGGGCCGGGTACAACGCCTCGGCCCCCCGGTCGTACCAGAAGCCGATCAAGAGATACGAGGCGAGCCCGACCCCCTCCCAGCCGACGAACATGACGATGAAGTTGTCGCCCAGCACCAGGGTGAGCATGGCGAAGACGAAGAGGTTCAGGTAGCAGAAGAAGCGCCAGTTGCCCTCCTCGTCGCGCATGTAGCCGATGGAGTAGATGTGGATCAGGGTGGCGACGAAGCTCACCATCACCGCCATCACGCCGGAGAGGGCGTCGAACTGGAAGGAGAAGTTGATCACGATCGGGCCGATGTCGATCCAGCGCCACCCCGGGTCGAGGATCAGCCGCGCGCCGGCTGGCATCGATATGAGCTGGACCATCGTGAAGATCGCCACCGTGGTGGCGGCCACCATCGCGCCGATGGCGATGAAGTGGTTGACCTTCTTGCCGAAGGCAGCCTCGATCTTCTTGCCCGCCACGGCATTGATGAAGGCGCCAAACAGCGGCAAGGCCGGCATCAGCCATAGGTATGGCCAGACGGTCGCTTGCGTCAGCGCCACGATCTCGCTGTGTGCTTCCATGGTGTTGGACCCCTGTCAGCGGTTGAGGCTGGTCGCCTCTTCCATGTCCACCGAGCGGAATTGGCGATAGAGCGCCAGCACGATTGCCAGCCCCACCGCCGCCTCGGCCGCCGCCAAGACGATGGCGAAGAGGGCGGCCACGTGACCCTCGATCCCCCCCACCGAGAAGCGGGCGAAGGCCACGAAGTTGATGTTGGCGGCGTTGATCACCAACTCGACACCCATCAGCACCGCCACCGCGTTACGGCGACTGACGATGCAGAAGATGCCGAGCACGAACAGAACCGCGCCGAGCAACAGGTAGTGATTGAGGGAGAGGGTCGAAATGTGTGACCAGATCATCACTCATCCCCCTTCTGCTTACGCTTGGGCAGACCGCGAGCCATGATCACCGCCCCGATCAAAGCCGCCAGCAGGACCACCGAGGCGATCTCGAAGGGCAGCAGGTAGGTGCTCAACAGGGCGTCACCGATGGGCTCGGTGGTGGCGCCCGGCTGCACGCCGGCAAACTTCACCCAGGGTGTCTTGGCGAACAGCATCACCAGGATCGCCAGCACCCCGAGCCAGAGCATGGTGCCCTGGATGCGCCCGATGGAGCGGTTCGAGACTTCGACGTCGCCGATCTGCCGGGTGAGCATGATGGCGAATAGGATCAACACCAGGATGCCGCCGACGTAGACCATCAGCTGAACGATGGCGAGAAAGTCGGCCAACAACAGGGCGTAGATCGCGGCGACACCGAGGAAGGTTCCGAGCAGGGCGAAACCACTGTGCACGATGTTGCGCGAGTAGACCACGATCATCGCCGTACCGATGGTCACCGCGGCGATGATGTAGAACAAAACCGCCGCAACGCCGCCGGCGGGGACGGATTCAACGGGGGGCATCGGATTCTCCTGTCACTCTTTCTTCTCGTCAGTCGATTCGGAGGGGGGCGGTTCTTCGGCCTTCGGCTCTTCGGCCTTCGGCTCTTCGGCCTTCGGCTCTTCGACCTTCGGCTCCTCAACCTTGGGCGCAGGCTCAACCGCCGGTTTGGGCTTCGGTTTCGCCTTGACCTTGGGCCTGTGGGACTCGGCAAAAGCCGCGGCCATCTTCTCGAGCTCCTCGATCTCCGGCTGACCCTCGTAGGCTACCCGCTCCGAGAAGTTGCTGGTCACGGGCGCCTGTACCGGCCGGGGCGTCCGGCGCGCGCCCTTCTTGGCCAGCAGCGAGCGGACCTTGTCCCCTCGCTTGGCGATGGCGGCCTCGGCCACCTCACCCTTGGGGAGCTTGATGATATCCTTCGGGTCCTCCACGAACTCGAGGACCAGATCGAGCATGTCCGGGGTGGAGTGGGCAAACTCCTTGGTGTGATAAATCGCCTCGTTCGGACAGCCCTCGGTGCACAGCGCGCAGTACATGCACTTGGCCACGTCGATGGAGAAGCTCGACATGACGCGTATCTTGGTCTCCGGGTTCTTCTTGACCTCGATGACGATGCAGTCGATCGGGCAGTCGCGCTCGCAGGTCATGCAGGCGTTGCACTTGCCGACGTCGAGCTCGAGGATGCCGCGATAACGCTCCGGCAGCTGCTCCTCGAGGGGACGTTTGTCCTCCATGCGGTCCGGCCACTGGACGGTGGTGGGCTTGCGGGTCATGTAGGACAGGGTCACCGCCATGCCCTCGAAGACCGAGTAGGCGGTATTCCAGATGTTCGTGAAGTATTGTGTGACGGGGTTTGCTGCTGCAGCCATGTCGTCGCCTCTTCTCAATCGAGTCCGAACCGGGGTCCTCAGCTGAAGATCTTGAGGTACAGAGGTGCTCCGGACTGCACCCGATTCTGGTGAGCGCGCCAGAACATCAGAACGATCAACAGCCCGGCCACGGCTGACACTGCCCAGCTCATCACTTTGCCGGCCAGCGGTGCCGCGTCGACCACCAACATCCAGCTAGCGGTGGCCAGCAGGCAAGCGAAGGCGATCGGCACCAGATACTTCCAACAGACCGCCATCATCTGATCGACCCGCAGGCGCGGCAGGGTCCAGCGCAGCTGAATGATGATGAAAACCAGGACGCTGGTCTTGGCGGTGAACAGCACGAAGCCGAGGATGTTCAAGCCAATGCTGGCCGCCTGGGTCTCGTAACTAACCATCGGGATCT
>JAUUZB010001010.1 GCA_030590185.1 Deltaproteobacteria bacterium | reverse complement strand
GGGTTTGGCTCACGGGGAACTCGTTGGCACCGAGATCGAATTCCGTCAGCGCCGCGAGATCGGAGCCGACCGCGACCGTGACGGCGGCGGTCGCTAGGGCGTCGGGATCCGTGATGTTCAACACCACATAGGATGCATCACCGCAGGCGCTGCTGGCCAAAGCGATGCAAATAGACAGTCCCCCAACCAACCCGAGCCTCTTTGTTGCAACCATGGATTTCCTCGCAGCCACCCCAGTTAACGGTATCACGCTGTGGATATCGGAATACACAAACTCGTCTGGCGGTCTTCCTACCCGTCCGTCCGCCGTCGCCGCCAACCGAGCAACAGGACTGTGCTGAGCAGCAACATCGAGCCACTCTGGTTCGGCAAGGATGAGCAGGCGGTGCTGATCGAGCTCCCCGCATTGTTGGCGCCCTGACGCCGCCAGTGGTTGAGCTCCAGTGAGAGGGACTCGCCGCGCTCGAGGGCGTAGAGCGTTCCACTCTCCGTGGTGACCCAAACGGCGTAGTTCTGGAGTAGGGGACTCCCGGTGGCGGCCGCATCGAGGGCGACGGTCCACCGGGGCAGGCCCGTATCGGTGGCGACCGCGTGCAGGACACCGGTGGCGTCGACCACATAGACGGTGCCAAGAACGCCTACGGCCGCTGAGCGCGGCAGCGCCGCACCGGCATCATAGGTCCAGACCGGGCCGGTAGGTGCCGGGTCCGAATCCAAGCGAACCAGCAGGCCGTCCGCACCACCGTAGTAGAGATCCCGAGACACTTCGGCGTCGCTGGCCCCAGTGACCGGTGGGGCCAGCAGGGTCGTGCCGGCGGCGTAGGACCATTCGATGTCGATCGATACACTGGCGCAGACGACCGGGCCGCCGTAACCGGTGGTGTTGATTTGGATGATACGGTTGAAGCTGGTCGCCGCATAGGCCTTGTCCTCAGGCCCGGGGGTGGTGTTGTTGTTGCCCAGGAAGACCACCTGGTCGATGACCTCCTCGCCCGCCGACAACTGCAACGGAAGGGCCGGACAGGGAGTATTGAAATCCCAAAACCAAATCCTATCGTCGAGGGGCAACAACAGACCATGCAGCATGTTGGCGTGATTGGTGCCGGTGGGCACACAGGTGTTGCAGGTTCCGAGGTTATCGACGGGGTGGGGATAGTCCGCCACCTGGCCGAAGATAATCTCGGTGCCGCTCGTGTCGACGTTGTAAAGGGTTCCCTGGTCGTCCACCGCGACCACACCGCTGCTGTTGCTGCCGTTGTAGTTTTGCAGAGTCACCCCCCCGGATGAGGACGTGGTGGCCATGGCGAACGTCCACAGGGGCGCGCCGGTGCCATCCGGTCCGGCGGTGCTCAGGGCATGCAGGACACCATCTTCGGACACGATGTAAACGCGATCCCCGGTGACTGCCGGCATGCTGCTGAGCGACGCACCGGCATCATAGGACCACACCTCTGTGCCATCGAAGGCGGAGATGGCGTGGAGCCAGCCGTCGGTCGTGGGAGCCAGGACCAAGCCGACGTTGCCCACCGGCGCCGCCCGCGAGATGGGTGCACCGAGGTCGACCTCGAAGATCACGTAGGTGCAGCTCGCGGAGCACCCGTCAAAACTGTCGGTGTTGCCATCGTCACAGACCTCCCCGGCTACATCGACGACGCCATCACCGCACACGTTGACGATACAGCCCGGCAGGCAAGCGTCCTGCGCTTCGGTGTTGCCGTCGTCGCACGGCTCGACGCCGTCCTCCACGAAGCCGTCGCCGCAGACCGCCAACAGACAGCCGCTGACACAGCCATCGGTGTTGTCGGCGTTGCCATCGTCGCATTCCTCGGCGGAGGGATTCCAATGACCGTCGCCGCAAACGTTCAACGTGCAGTCCGCGAGGCAGGGGTCGCCATCGAAGGGGTTGCCGTCGTCACAGTCCTCGACGCCGTCGTGCAAGAAGCTGTCGCCGCAGCTGTTCAAATTGCAGGTGCTCAGGCAACCATCCTCCTCCACAGCGTTGCCGTCGTCACAGTCCTCGACGCCTATGTTCCGCCAACCATCACCGCAGGTGTTGAGCAGGCAACCAGGGAGGCAGTCATCCTCGGAAGAGGCGTTGCCATCGTCGCACTCCTCGGTGAAATCGTGCACCCCATCACCGCAGCTCGGATCGGTGCAATCGGTGCGGCAGGCGTTCGCCTCGGTGTCGCTGTTCAGGGCTCCCCGGTCACACTCTTCGGACGCCGACAAATCGACATAGCCATCCCCACAGGTAGAGACGCCGCAAACACCTGCCACACAGATGCCGAAGCCCCCGGCGGCGAGTTCACAGCTGTTCCCCTCGACGTTGGCGTCGGGCAGATGAATCGGTCCATCGACGGGATCGCAGTAGTCCAGGGTGCAGGGGTTGTTGTCGTTGAGGTCGACGTTGCCCTGCGGCACGCAACGACCCGACAGACAGATCCGATCGCCGTCACAGGGAGCGATACGGGGGCAGTCGCCGCCCTCGTTGGTACACGGATCGCCGGGAACGCAACCGAGACGCGCGTCGCAGTAGGTTGGCTCGGTGTCGGGTCCCGCGCCGAGCAACACCGGGTCACAACGGTCGTGTTGCGGAGCGATCGCGCACTGATCGACATCCTCCCCGCAGGTGACATCAACGCAGGCGATGGGGGATTCGGGACAGGGATCGGAGCCGCTTTGGCATACACGCTCGGCGCAGCTCTCCTCCCCATCGCAGAAGCTCCCGTTGTCGCAGTCCAGGTCAGCATCGCACGGCAACCCCAAGGCGATCGTCGCGTTGCCCACCCGATCTTGCTCGATGCTCACCAAGGCGCTGCCGCGGCCCAAGGTAACGCCATCGGCATCCCGCGCCTCCGCCCACACCACGTATTCCGATTCGCCTCCCCCTTGCAGGGTTTGGCTCACGGGGAACTCGTTGGCACCGAGATCGAATTCCGTCAGCGCCGCGAGATCGGAGCCGACCG
>JAUUZB010000983.1 GCA_030590185.1 Deltaproteobacteria bacterium | reverse complement strand
GTAGTCGCGGCAGACCGCGTCGAGACCATCGCAATCCAAGGTGCCGCACAGCGGGTCGTCTACCGGTGTCTGGGTGCAACCGCCCACCGCGTCGCAGATCCGGCAGGGCGTCGTCGCCGTGGTGATCTCGATATCATCGAAGGCGAAGCCATCGGTGGCGATGGGGAAGTTGTCGTACTGCTGGAATTTGATCTGCGTCGTGGCGGTGTAGGTCAGCCCGTGGGTCGCGGCGACCGCGTCGAGGTCGACGATGAACTGGGTATAGGCCGCGGAGGTGCCATCGGCGGTGGTTAGCCCCTGCGCTCGGTACCAGTTGACCCCGTCGGTGCTGATGGCGACGCCGTCGCTGTCGTTCGACCCGGCAAAGGAGACCGGCATGACGTGGGCCTCGTCGAGGAAGTGCTTGTGGAAGAAGGTGAGCTCGAGACCGACCTTGCCCGCTAGATCGACGGTCGCTACCATTTCGTTCAAGTTGTAGGAGTCGGTCGCATCCATGGTCACGTGAAAGGCGCCGCCGTTGGGGATGTTGAGGGTCGTCACCTGGACCTGGCCCGTGCCGCTCGAGCTGCTCGTCCACTGGGGCCCGAGGACGCCGGCCTCGAAGTCCTCCAGCAGGACGGTGGTGAGGCCGAGGCTGCACGACGTCCCCGCCGGCTCGTTGGTGTCCACCGGGCACGTGGTCGCTACCCCGTTGCAGCTCTCTTCCAGATCGCACGGGCCGGCGGAGGGCCGGCAGATGGCGCCCGCCGGTGAGATGCCGTCCACTGGGCAAGCGACAGAGGCGCCGGTGCAGACCTCCTCGGCGTCGCACCCTGCGGCGGCCACTCGGCAAACGGTCCCGGCGGGTTCTAGGATGTCGAGGGGGCAGGTCGGCGTGATGCCGGTGCAGAGCTCGGCGTCGTCGCAGAGATCAACCGCGGCGCGGCATTCTAAAGTGGCGGGCTCGAATAGATCCGCCGGGCAGGTAGCGGAGATTCCGGTGCAGAGCTCCGCCACGTCGCAGAGCCCACCGGCGGCGCGGCATTGGAGGGTGGCGGGCTCGAGCAGATCCGCCGGGCAGGTCGTCGCCACGCCGTTGCAGCTCTCTGCCACGTCGCAAGCGCCCGCCACCGGGCGACAAATCGTTCCGCCCCCCGCGGCGGCGCACACACCATCGATCGCCGCGCCAGCGAGCACGCTGCAGACCCCGCAGCCGCTGTTGCAAGCCGTGCCACAACAGACCCCGTCGACACAGAAACCGGATTGGCAATCGCCGCCACCGGCACAGAGGTCTCCGTCCGCCAAGCGAACACTAAAAACAACGGCGGCGCTGGGAATACCGTTGACCACGACCTCGAGGTCGTAGTCGCCGAGCGTTTGGGCGGCAGGAACCGTGAAGGCGGTTTGCGTCGTCGTGAACCCGCTGGCCCCCGGATAGGTAGTGCCAGCGCCGACCAAGCGCAGCACGGGATAGTCACTGCTCGAGTCCTGGGTGTTGCCGCAGCTCGCTTCGGTGGTCCCCCCGAAGAGGAGCCCGCCGACGGTTACCGCCTCGCCCGGCTCGGCCTGCCATGCCCCGGAGCTCGCGCCGATCGCCGAGAGGATGGTGGGTTGTCTGCTCAGGTCGATGCTGCCGCCGCTGGTGTAGCGCTCGACGTCGGTGGTGAGTCCCATGGTCCCCGTGCCGCCGACTACCAGGATCTGCCCGGAGGCCATGATCGTGCTCGTGTGTTGATAGCGCCCCGTGCCGAGGTTGCTCACCGCGGACCATAGGCCGGTGGCCGGGTCATAGATCTCGGCCGTGGCGAGCGGCAGGATCCCGTCGCTGCCGCCGCTGACCAGAACCGATCCGTTCGGCAGCAAGGTCGCGCTGTGCATGGTGCGCGCCCCGGTCAAGCTGCCGGTGGGGCTCCACGTACCGGCGAGGGGGCTGAACAGCTCGCAGGTCGCCTCGACCCCGGTGCCGCTCGTACCGCCCACCACCAGCACCCGGCCGTCGGCGAGCAAGGTCGCGGTGTGGTCCGTACGTTCGGTGGCCAGGCTCCCCAGGGTGGGGCTCCACAAACCCGTCGCGGGATCGTAGATTTCGCTCGTCGCCAGGGATACCGCGCCGCTGGAGCCGCCGGTGACCATGACGCGCCCGTCGTCGAGTCGGCTCGCGGTGTGGGCGTAGCGTGCGGTGGCCAGGGAGTCGGTCGTGCTCCAGGTCGTCGCGCCTGGATCGTAGATCTCGCTGGCAGCGAGGGCGAGGCCGGCGCCGTCCTTTCCACCGGCGGCGAGCACGCGGCCATCCAACAGGAGATTCGCCGTGTGGGAATCGCGACCCGTTTGCAGGTTGCCGGTCGCGGCAAAGAGACTCGTCCATGGATCGTATAGCTCGGTCGAGCTGGTGGTCCCGATGCCGCTGATCCCGCCGCTGATCAGCACCTCGCCCGAGCGCAGCATCGTCGCGGCGTGGGTGTTGCGCGCCACCACGAGGGTGCCGTCCAGGCTGAAGGTCCCGCTGATGGGGTCGTAGCGCTCTGCCTCGGAGATGCCGCCGGCGACCAAGACGGTATGGTCGAGCAGGAGCGTCGCGGTGTGGACCGATTTGGTGAAGGAGAGCGATCCGGTTGAGCCGAACTCGCAGGTGACGTCCAGGGGTAGCGAGGCGTCGGTGTAATAGACCCCATTCGACCCCGGTCCGCCGCCGGGGCAGGTGCTGCCGGTGCCGCGGGTGCCGCCGGTGAGACTGATCACGGCGCCCCCGGTGTTGAGGCTGGAATGGAAGATCTTGATGCGTCCGCCGGCCCCACCGCCCCCGGCCCCTTCGTCGTTTTGTCCGGAGATCCCACCATTGCCGCCGTCGGCGCGCAGCGTCCCGGAGATCGTGACGGTATCGCCCTGAATCAACACCGCGCCCCCGGCCCCGGCGCCCCCAGCGGGCTCGGCGGCGGAGGTCTGCCCGTTTTCACCGGCGACGTCGACGATGCCCGTGACCGCGATAGCGCCACAGCTCAACAAGCGGATGGCGCTTCCGCCGTTGCCGCCGCGGGCGGTGAGATTCATGTCGGCCGCGGCG
>JAUUZB010000825.1 GCA_030590185.1 Deltaproteobacteria bacterium | reverse complement strand
CGATCTCGTCGCTGCCGACTCCGCCCGGGGTCACCGCCATCCAGGCGGTGAAGCCGCCACCGAGGACCTGATACTGATCGTTGAAGTTGCCACCGCCGCCGGTGGAGTCGGTGCTCGCCGCGGAGATGATCACGGTGACCGAATCGGTCGTCATGACCCCCGCGACCGGGAGGTTGATCGGGGAGCCGCGGGTGGTCGTGATCTGCGGGGCGAAGGGCGCCACCGTATCCCAGAGGCTCAATGAAAAGAGCGCCGGAGAGCTCGGTGCGACTCCCGCCGGTGTGGTCTCGATCAAAAAGCTGCCGCTCAAAGCGTCGGTGTGGTCGACGGCGGTGGCGGTGATCGCGTAGGTGCCGGGGGGGATGGTGACAAAATTGAAGCTCAGAGCTGGGGGCGACGCCATGATGGAGGTGCTCGCGGAGAAGCTGGTGCCGTTAAAGGCAGTACCGCTGAGCTCGAGGGAGATGGGCGTGTAGGTCATGGCCGTGGTGTTGCAGCCAACGCCGCCCTTGTTGTCGTACAGACAGGCGGTGCCGCCCACCCCGGCGGTGAGGATCGGCAAGGCGACCCCAGGGGCGTTCGTGGTGGCGCTCGCCGCCACGTTCACCGCCGGGAGCCCGCCGATGTCGTAGTTGGCAAACGCGACGTCGATGGCATAGGCGCCGACCGGAACCTCGGAGAACTGATAGTCCCCGTCGTTGTTGGTGAACTCTACCGTGTCCACCCCGGGGGCGGTCAGCCGCACCTGGATGCCCGAGAAATCGCTACCGGGAGAGAAGCCGGGGGCGCCGCTGCCGTCCAAGGTGACGTTGCCGACGACGTCGCCGGGCAATTGCTCCAGCGTGTCGACCGAGCCCAGGGTGAAGGCCACCCCTACCTCGACCGCGAACACCGGCGTGGTCAGGGTGGCGTGATCGGTGGCGCTGAAGGTGATGGTGTAGCTGCCGGCCGGGATGTTGCTAAAGGAGAAGTCACCGTTGAGGTCCGTGTTCACCGGCGTCGGTGAGAGGTCGGTGCCGTTGAAGGCGACACCGCCGAGGCTCACGCCGGTGTTGATGTGGGTGCCGTCGGTTTGTAGGACGGTGCCCGAGACGGTGGTCACCGCGGGGATGAGGGTGAGGTCCTGATTGCTCACCGTCTCTTGGTCGACGTTGACCGAGGCGCTGGCCGTCACGAAACCGTAATCCGATGCCTCGAGGGTGTAGTCGTTCGCGAACTCGTAGGGCGCGGCGTTGAACTGGAAGAAACCGGCCGCGTTTGGCACCGTCGCAAGGGTGGCATAGCTGTTGAAGAGAGACACGGTCACGCCGTCGATGGAGCCGCTGACGTCGAGGACCGATGTGCCCGGGTCGTAGGAGACCGTGCCCGTGACCACCGCCTCCTCGGGCCAGAGGGTCACAAAGGCGAGGGAGACCGCGAGGGGGGGCTCGACCGCGAAGGTCTCGGTGTAGGCGTCGCGGTAGCCGGTCGACGAGAGGGTGACCGCGTAGGTGCCCGGCGGAACGTCGGCGAAGGCGAAATCGCCAGGGAGGGGGCCGGTGCCGTCGGGGTCGAGGCTGGTATCGGTGTCCACGAGACCCTCGCCGTTGAAGGCGGTCCCGCTGAGTGTCGCGGTGACGCCGGCGCTATTGTTCGTCGCCGCCAGCACGAGCTGGCCACTGACCGCGGCGGTGGTCACCGGCAGCACCAGGGCACCGGCGGAAACCGTCGCCGTCGCGATCGGGAAGGAGGCCGTCGCTTGGCCGGTGAAATAGGTCCGGGAGGCGGTGACCGTGTAGTTGTCAGCGATACTGTAGGGGACATCCAAGAAGGTGAAGCCGCCGCTCGCATCGGTGACGGCCGACAAGCTGCGCACGCTGTTGGCGATGGTGACTAAGGTGCCGGAGAGATCGACGCTGAGGCCGGTGCTGCTCAGGTCGAGGGTGGCGGTACCGCTAACCACCGAGGTGAGGATCGGAAGAACCGCAACCACCGTGGCGCCGAAGTCCTTGGCCTCCGCCGGCGCGAGCACGAACGGGCCGAAGCTGTCGGACTCAAAGTTGGCGATGCTGAACACCAGGCTGTAGTTGCCGGCGGGCAGGTTGGCGAAGGCGAAGACGCCGAAGCCGTTGGTCACGACCGGCCCGGCGGAAAAGGCGTTGCCGTTGAAGGCCACGCCGGAGATGGTCACGTCGATACCGTTGTGGAAACCGCCGAAACCGAGCTGGACGGTTCCAGTCACCGTGCCGACCGCGACCGGCATGGTGATCAACGTAATCGACACATCACCCTGGTCGACGTTGACGCCGCCGTTGTGGCTCGTTAGGCCGAACTCGGTGACCGTGACGGTGTAGTCCTCATTGATGTCAAAGGGCACGTCGTTGAAAACGAAGGTGCCACCGGCGCCGGTGGTGGTCGCGAAGGAGAAATGGGAGTTCCCCAGGGCGACCTGGAGCCCCACCTCACCCCCCGTGACGTCGAGCCCCGTGGCCCCGGCATCTACGGAGACCGTACCGGAGACGGTGGCGCGGCGCACCGCGAGGGTCACCGTCGGCACGGTTTGATCGATTCCGGGTTGCATGGCGATGCCGGTGGAGGCGTTGATGAAGTCCGTCCGGTTGAAGCTCACGGTATAGGAGCCCGCCGCCACGCTGGTGAAGCCGTAGTCGCCGGCGGCGTTGCTGGTGGTGGAGAGGTTGACGGCGTTGCCCTGGACATCGGTACCGGTCAGCAAAACCGACACGCCCGATTTATCCGCCACGTTGGGCGCGTCGAGGACGACGCTGCCGTCGATATCGGCCACCAGGTTGAGGGTGATGGTCTGGCTGGTCTCGGCGATGTTGCCGGCGACGTCGGTGACGCGGATGAAGACCTCCTTGAGGCCGCTGTTCTCCGGATCGAGCAGGCGCCAGTTGAAGCTGTCCGTCGCCGAGACGATCGAGGCGCCGGCGTAGCTCGCCGAGTTCGAAATCTCCATGCTCACCACGCCGTAGTTGTCGCTCGCTGTGATGTTGAGCTCGACGTTGGCGTCGGTGGTGGCGCCGTCGGCGACGCCGTTGATCTGGAGAGCGACCGTGGGCAGGAGGTCATCCAAGAAGACCTCGAGCTGCGTGGCGGCCACCGTGTTGCCCGCCGGATCGGCGAAGGTGACGTCGATGGTGTGACTGCCGGTGGTCGCCGGCACCACCTGGGTGTGGAGCGGCGCGTAGGTGAGGGGGGCCGGGATGCCAGTGTCGACGGAGATGGCCATGCCCGCGATCCAACCGGAGTTATCCGTGGCCGACAGTTCCAGGACGACGGAGCCGCCGAGGTCGTCATTGTAATACTCCGTGCCAGCGACCGTGTTGCAGGAGGCACAGGTGACCAACGCCCCCACCGGATCCGTCAGGTCCACGATGATCGTGTCGCTGCGCTCGACGAAGTTGCCCGCCGCGTCGAAGAAACGCACCAACAGCTCCCGCACGCCTTCGCT
>JAUUZB010000367.1 GCA_030590185.1 Deltaproteobacteria bacterium | reverse complement strand
GCTCTGGAAGTTCTCGAGGGCGGCCATGCGGTTGCGCAGCTGCAGTCGCACCCAGCTTCCGACCGCGGGCTCGAGCTCATCGGTCTGCTGGCCGATGATCTCATCCACCGCCTCGGCGAGCCGGCTGTTCTTCCACTCCACGATCTCGCCGGCGTATTTGCGCTCCCAGTTCATGTGGATGAGCATGTAGTGGTAGTCCTTGAAGCGCTTGATCCGCCGCACGTCGCGGGCGAGCTCAATCGAAAACCGACCGGCACCACCGGCGACCACGTCGCGGTAGTACTCCGACGGGTCCCGCTCCGCCTCGAGGTAGCCCTTGACGCCCGAGAGCATCGGCTCATACGTGCGCTTGTAGCCCTGGATCTCGCGCTGCACTCGGTCCCACTGGCAGTTGACGAAATAGGTGGTGGCCGCGATGACGTAGGCCTCCGGCACGTGCCGCTTCTCGAAGTAGGGAGAGGTGATGCTCTGGATCTCGCCGAGGGCCAGGCCGTAGTCGCCGAGCTGGAAATAGGCCCAGGCGCTCTCGTACATGGAGGTGAACCACAGTCGGGAAAAACGCGGCACCTGCTTGTAGGTCTCGATCGCCTCGGAGTAGCGCTGCTCGCCGTAGGCGGCCCGGGCGGCGGCGATGATCGCCAGGTTGCGCACCCGCTCGAGCTCCTCAAACTCGGTATCCGGCTCGATCAGGCTGACCACCTGCTTGAAGTGATCGATGGCGGCGGCGCCATTGCCCGCCCGGATCTCGAGCAGCCCCAACAGATAGCGTGCCTTGGTGTGCAGCGGGCTCTCGGGGGGGACGAACTCGAGGAAAGCCCGGGCATCCTGGTTCTTGCGCTGCCGATAGGAGAGCTCGCCGATCATATAATTGACGTGGGCGATCTTCTGCGGGTCGAGCTGACCGAAGCCCTCCGGGTCGAGCAGGTTGTTGACCAGCGACGGCACGATGACCGGATCGTGCCAGGCGGTTTGGATGGCGAGCAGCCCCTCCACCGCGTTGAGGTAGTAGCGGTTGCCGCGGCCGACCTTGAAAATATCGGTGTAGTAGAACAGCGCCGGCACGTGGAGCTGCATCTTGCGCAGGGTCTCGGCCAAATAGATTTGGGCCTGATCGCGGGTGTCGGGATTCACCTCGTTCATCAGGACGTCGTAGAAGGACAGCGCCGCGTCCTTGTAGTCGGCGTTCTTGTAGAGCCGCAGGGCCTCGTCGATCGACTGACCCGAGGCAGGGCTCGGGGCCAGGATGGCAAGAGCGAGGGTGGCGACGGCGAGCGATCGGATGCCTTTGACCATGGTCTGCTCCTAGCCGAACAAGAGGCTGGCGCCCAAGATGAGCATCATGGTGTTGCGAATGTCGGTGGTGGTGTCACCAATGCGACCGGCGGTGCCGGTCTCCACCTTGCGGTCAGCGAACACGATGTTGCGGAACTCGAGGCGCGCCCCGATCATCTCGTGGAAGAAGACCCGCATGCCGACCCCGAGGTTGCCGGTGATCTTGTGCGCGTCGAGGCCGCGATCCGGGATTTGCAAACCGCGGCCGATGTCGACCGCCTGATCGGTGCAGTCCCCTACCCCTGGGGTGCAGGGCTCGCGGGTCAACGCGTAGCCGATGCCGCCGGTGACGAAGAAGTCGTAGTCGACCAGGAAGCCGTAGAACTCCAGCTTGCCATAGAGGGCCGAGAACATCAGGCTCAGGGAGTTGTAATAGAGGATCTGCTTGAGGTCGACCTCCTCCGGGGTGAGGTCCTCGTACTTCCAGACCTCGTAGACCAGGTCGGAGTAGAAGGCGCCCACCGGATGCGCCGCGCTGAACAGCTCCAACGCCAGGTTCTCCTGGATGTGGTAGGAGACCGAGACGGCCGCGCCGATGTACCCCACGAACTTCGGGTTGATGGACGTGAACATCAGGGCCGAGACCTCGAACTTGCCCGACTTGGAATAGGCCCGGTGTTGGACCACGTACACCGACTCATCCGCGGATGGCTCGCGCACGTTGTCAGCCGGCGCGCCGAGGTCCGGGGCCGCCGCGATCGGCGTTACCGGCTCGCTGCTCGTTGAGTCCGCGGTCATCTCCTCATCGGGAGAGGAGTCACCGGCGGGCATGATTTGGGCACGGCCCGGGGCCGGGCAGAGGAGAAGGCCTCCAACCACGGCGAGCACAGGGAGGGGACGAAGCTTGGTGGTCATGGAACTCTCGTGGGCCTAACGCCTAGAACAGGACGAATCCGACGCCAGCTTGGACGGTATAGAAGAAGGAGGCGTAGTTGGTGTCCGCGGTGCTGCTGTCCTCATCAAAGTCGAAGCTGTCCATGAAAAACAGGGCGCGGAAATCGGCGCGGATGTTGAACCAGTCGAGCAGGTAGATGCGAAGACCCGCGCCGGCCATGCCGTGCCCGGTCGGATCGTCGAACAAGCCCCCTTCACCGAAGCCAGCTTCGTTGAGCTGAAAGTGGGTCGAATCGTACGGGTTGGTATCGGGACAACTCGCCCCCCGGGGAAAGCCCATCGCGGTGGTGGCCACCCCTTGGTCGGGACAGGGCTCGGCGGTGATCTTGTGCCGGCCGTTGATGCCGCCGCCGGCGACCAAATAGATTTGGAGATTTACGTCGAGCTCCGAGACGACGTTGATCTTGCCGTACAACGGTGACCAGACCAGCTGCGCGGTCAGCACGCCGGTGACCTGCTTGAAGTCCGGGACGTTCGGATCGAGCTCGTCGCACAAATCGTCGTCGGTCAGACACTTGCCCATCTTGTTGCCGATGATGCCGCGCCCGCTGGTGACGATGTTGGTGAGGGTGCCGTGGTAGTAGCTAAAGGAGAGGCCGGCGCCCAGGGTGTCCAGAAAGTGATAATTGACGTCCAGCATCGCCCCATGGTGGGTCGAGTACTTGTCAATGGCGCTGCCGGTGTACATCACACCGATCTCGAGACGCCCGTTGGTGGTGTTGGCCACGTCGAGGATCAACGGCGGATCAATGAAGTCGTTGTCCTCAAAAGGATCATCGACGTACTCGGGCGGGGCCGCCCAGGCTGACCCGGCGCCAATCAATAGAGCGATGAAAATTGCCCAAGAGGTGCGCACGCGGGGCTCCTCGGTCGTGTGAGTTTGGGGGATAAGGCTCCTAGCGAAAGCCCAGTTTTCTAACACAAGGCCAGATTGATCAACAACAGGAAAAACTCCAACGTTGTCAGGCGTCCCCGACCACCAGGCTCCGGAACATCGACCGGCCTACATAATAGAAGACGGTTTGCCCAAAACGTACGAGATCACCCGAGCGCACTTGCTCGAGAGTGTGCGGCTGGATCGGGATGCGATTGATGTGGGTGCCGTTCGAGCTGCCCACGTCCTGAACCCCAACGAGGCGACCATCCGGGTCGATCCGGAAATGGGCGTGCACGTTGGAGATGGCTGGATCGTCGATCACGATGTCGGCGGTGGAGGCCCGTCCCACTGTAATGTGGTCCCAGAAGCTCTCCGGCTTCTTGCGGATCGCGATGACGGCTGACTTGGGGCTGAGCACGGCGCGCAGCTGTTCCACCTTTTCGGCGCGCTCCGCCATCATCATCTTCATCGTCTCGTGCTCGAAGAGCATGGTTGCCTCGGGGCCCTCCTGCTTCTTCGACAACACCATCTCTTCGTCCGCCGCCACTAGGACGTCACAATCCCCGAGCTCGGCCAGGCGTTTCGGCTTTTTGAACAGCTCGTCGAGAGTAATCATCGGGCGGTAGCTTATATGGGTTCGACAAGCGGCTCAAACCCGCACCTCGACCGCCCGGGGGCTCGCACGGCGGACACCGATGGTGCTGAGCCCGCTTGGCCTCGCCTGGGGTTTGACGTAAAGGGGGCTCCCATGAGTGACCTCAAATCCATCCTCCTTACGGCCAGCACCCGCCCCCGGGTAATCGACGACTGCGTGCAGCTAATCGACGACGAGGTACGCGCCAAACGGGGCTTCGCCGCCGTTGCGGTCAAGGGGGCCTACGCCCTGGTCAAGAAGGTCAAGCCGGGGATCATCAAGGAGGCGGTCGACCGCCTGATCGACGACTTCGTCGGGGCCCTCGATCCGTTCCACAGCAGCTTCGTCGCCGACGGGGCCGCCGATTTTGCCACCTACCTCGCCACCCGGGAAGCGGCGGTGGGCGACGCCCTACTCGGCATCACCGACGGACGGATCGGGAACGCCCAAAGCAAGGTCATCCGCAAGGCCTATGAGAAGCTGCGACCCACGGGCGTCAAGCACGTACGCCAGGCGGTGCCCGGGGTGGGCCGAGTGATCGCCCGCCACCTTTGAGCCCTTCGACCCTTCGACAGGCCAAGGACCCAGGGTTCAGGAGCGCCGACGCCGACGCCAGCGCCATCCAACGATCAGCAAGAACGGCAGGGCGCTGACCACTAGATCTCCCGGCCGCAGGTGCGAACAGTTGCACCCCGGCACGGGATCGACCTCGCCACAGACATCGGCGGTGGGTTCGGCGTCGCAGTAGGTGGCGCACTCATCCGAGGAGGGGTGGTCGACGCAGAAGTTGGCCATGTGATCCTCACAGCCCTCCCCGGCCGGATCGGCGGCGCATTCCTCGGCCAGCAGCTGATTGGGATCGGTCAGGGGCCCGGCGTCGGGCCAGCAGAAGCCTTCGCCGTCGATGACCCGGCAGGTGAAACCGCCGTCCGCCACGCCGTCGCCGTTGATGTCCACATCCTCGCCTGGACAGCCATTGCCAGCCCCGGGACGACAACCGCGACTGCAGGCCGCGCCGTTGTCGAAGTGCAGGCAGAGATTTGAGTCGCAGTCCTCGTTGTAGGTGCACTCGACGCCGATCTCATAGTGGGTGGGGCTCGCCCCGGGCAGACAGGTGCCGTAGGTGTCGACGCCGTCGTCGTCGCAGCAGATCGACAGGGTGTTGCATACGGCGTCGCTCGTATCGACCTCGTCGAAGGTGAAGCAAGAGGAGCCCACGGCGCACGGATCATCGGTGGCACAGCTGCGGTAACATTCGGCCAGGCTCGAGTTGCCGGTGTTGAAGAACACGCAGTCCATGTTGTCGTGGCAGATGGCGTGCTCGGAGATGACGCAGGATTCGCCCTCGCGGCGGAGGTTGAAGCAGCCACCCGGATCGTTGCCGGTGGGCGGCGTCTTGACGCAGTTGCCGGTGTCATCGACGCCGTAGCAGCAAGTCAGGCCGTCGGGGCAATCCCAGTCGACCGAGTTGCAGTAGTTGACGCAGGTGCCCCACTGCCCGATGCAGCGCGGCTTGAACCCGAAGCAGATCAGGTCCGCGCCGCACGGGTTGTACCACTCGGGATCGTCCAGGAAACAGAACTCGTTGAGCTGGCCGCCGATGGTCCCGGTGCCGTCGCAGGTGGCGGAGGTCTCGGGCCAGCAGACCGACCAGCCGGCGTCGGTGGACAGGCAATCCCAGCCGGGACCACAGT
>JAUUZB010000194.1 GCA_030590185.1 Deltaproteobacteria bacterium | reverse complement strand
TTTGTGGGGCGGAAGCCTTGGGCGATCTGGGCGCAGTGGCCGATCCTCGGAGTCGGTGCCTTTTTGGGTGGAGAGGATGAAGAGCCCATCGAGCAGGGACCAGAGGATGCCGATGCCACCGAAGGGACCGAGCACCAGCTGGGCGAGGCCGCGGAAGAAATGGCCGGTGTAGATGCGACCGAAGCCGCCCAAGCCCATCATCGCTGGGACGATCTGTAGAATCCCCGCCACCGTCTTGCGCCGGGGGGAGTAGGGTCGACCGTTAAACGGGGAGATGCCGTAGGGGGCGTCGACGACGCTCACGGCGGTGCTCTTGGCTGCGCCGCGGTTGGCGCTCGGGGCCGGCTCTACGATCTCGGCCTCGATCACCTCCGGCTCGGGCGCCGGCAACGCGGCCGGTTTTTTTGTGGCGGCCACCGCCGTCCGGGCCTGCTGTGCGGCACGCTTGAGGCCGGCGAACTCGTAGACCACCTCGCCGTTGTCGTCGATCTGAACCTCGGCCACGCCCCCGACGCACATCTCCTCGAGGCTCGCCTTGCTCTCTGCCACCCCGAGCTGACAGCCCGCCGCCACCTCGGCGATGGTCAGCTTGCCGCCACGGGCCGCCGCGAGCTGCAGGACCTTTTGCTCGCGCTCAAAGGCGAGCCGGTCACCGCCGCTGAAACCAGCGATCGCCTTGACCATGCCGCCGGCGGCGCCGCCGAACAGGGTGCCGAGCAAGGCCACAGCGTGGGCCAAGGGCAGCTCCAAGCCGCCTAGGGCCAACAGCACGGACGTCGGAATGAAACCGGCGAGGCTGCCGATTGTCAGGGTGATGCCCAAGAAACCGAGCAGCTTTCGCACGACGGTCCTCCCTGGCGCGGGCGTCACCGGCCCTCGCCGACGACGGCTGGCGGCTCAGGCCGAGGCGCTGGCTTTGGCGCTGGCTTTGGCGTCCGTGTCCGCGCTGGCTTTGGCGTCCGTGCCCGCGCTGGCTTTGGCGTCCGCGTCCCCGCTGGCGTCCGCGTCCCCGCTGGCGTCCGCGTCCCCGCTGGCGTCCGCGTCCCCGCTGGCGTCCGCGTCCCCGTCGGCGCTTTGGCCGCCGTTTTTCTCCAGCTCCGCCTGTTCCAACACGCCCTGAAACACCAGGACCCGCTGGCAGCTCGGACATGCCTCCAGGGTGTCTGCCCGCAACAGGATGTTGTAGAGCTGCGGCGGCAGGCGCATGTTACAACCCATGCAGCTGCCGTCGAGGGCCCCCACGATCCCGATGCCGTGGCGCTTGACGCGCACCTGGTCGTACTTGCGGATCAGGTTCGGCTTAACCCGTGGCAGCAGCTCCTCACGCCGGGCGGTCTGAGTTTGGATCAGGCCCTCGAGGGCCGCGATCTTCTTTTCGACCTCGGCTCGCTCGGCGTCGCGATCGACCGCATCCTCGGCGAGCTTGTCCTGGAGCTCCTCCATGCGGGCCTCGATCTCCTCCTTGCTGGTCATCAGCTCGATGCTCTTCTCGTCGGCATCGCGCACGGACCGCCGGGACCCCTCCACCTCTCGGGAGAGAGCGAGATACTCGCGCTGATTGCGGATGTCGCTGAGGCGACGTTCCCACTTGCGAATCTTGTCGTTTTCCTGGTGGGCGCCCTTTTCGAGCTCGTGGATCTCGGCCGTCAGGACGGCCTGTTGCTCCTCGAGCCCGGTGAGCTCGGTCTTGGCGAGGGCGACGCTCTCCTCTAGCTCGCGCAGGTGTTCGGGAAGGGCATCCTTAGCCTGGGTATGCTCTAAAATTCCGAGGTCAATTTTCTGGATCTCGTGGAGGTCGATCAGCTGCTGACGCACGTGGCGTGTCCTCCTGCCGTGGTCAATCTATGAAAACTGCACGGCATCCCGGGGCCTCACTCTTCACGCTTACTTAGGTGGGCCCACCAGGGATCGAACCTGGGACCTATCGGTTATGAGCCGACGGCTCTACCGCTGAGCTATAGGCCCTGCGAAAGCTCACGCTAGGAGTATTCCTCTGTTTTTCCCGTTCGTTTGAGGGGCGGCTTCTACCACTTGTGGCCGCGCTTCGCAACGGTCCGGCCGAGTTGCCGGCAATGGTTTTCACCTGTTACCAAGACCCCAAAAAGCCACAGGAGAGGCCATGGAATGCCAGGATTGCGCCGAACAGGTAGATGAGGAAAATGGGGATTCGATCGTCCGGGTCAAGGTCGGGCGCAAAACCCTGCGCCTGTGCGAGGCCTGCGCCGAGCTCCGCGAGGAACAGGCGGAGATCGCCGGCGAGGCAGAATCTGCGATGCGAGAGATGATGGAATACAAGGGCCGTTGAGGCCACCTCCACGGCAGCCCGGTCCCAGGGGCTCAGCCGTCCACGAACGACTTGAGACACTTGGATCGGGACGGGTGCCGCAACTTGCGTAGCGCCTTGGCCTCGATCTGCCGGATCCGCTCGCGGGTCACCTCAAAATCCTGGCCGACCTCCTCGAGGGTGTGGTCGGTCTTCTCCCCAATCCCGAAGCGCATGCGCAGGACCTTCTCCTCCCGCGGCGTTAGGGTCGCGAGCACCTTACGGGTTTGCTCGGAGAGGCTGGCCGCGACCATGGCGTCCGCCGGGGAGACTGCGTTCTTGTCCTCGATAAAATCTCCGAGCGACGAGTCGGCCTCCTCGCCGACCGGCATCTCCATGGAGATCGGCTCCTTGGCGATCTTGAGGACCTTGCGCACCCGCTCGAGGGGCAGGTCGATCTTGGCCGCCACCTCCTCCGGTTCCGGCTCGCGCCCGAGCTCCTGAGTTAGATAACGGCTGGTGCGCAGCAGCTTGTTGATCGTCTCGATCATGTGCACCGGCACCCGGATGGTCCGCGCCTGGTCGGCGATCGATCGGGTGATCGCCTGCCGGATCCACCAGGTGGCGTAGGTGGAGAACTTGAAGCCGCGGCGATATTCGAATTTATCGACCGCCTTCATCAGACCGATGTTCCCCTCCTGCACCAGGTCGAGGAACTGGAGGCCGCGGTTGGCGTACCTCTTGGCGATGGAGACCACCAAGCGCAGGTTGGCCGCGATCAGCTCATCCTTAGCCCGCTCCGCCTTGCGCTCGCCGGCGATAATCTCGTCGCAGGTGAGGCGCAACTCCGCGATGGAGACCCCAGCCTCCTCCTCCACCCGCTTGCACTTGCGCTGGGCGCTCTTGAGGACGCGATCGACCTCGTGGAGCTCCTCCACATTCAAGCCGATCTGCTTGCAGATCCGGCGCTCCTCCTTGATCGACTGCTTGCTCTTGCGCAGCAGCCGTCGCAGGGTGGGCCCGTCGAGGGACAACCGCTGATGTTCCGCGGCCATCTCCATCTCGGCTTTCACCACCTCCTGGATCAAGCCCTTGAGTCGCTGCACGATCCGGTCGATCTGTTTCTTGTTGAGCCGCAGGTCGTCGAGGATGACGTGCATGTTGCGCTGGTTTTGGTGGCGCGCGTCGTCGAGGCGTCGGCGTTGGCGATCGGTCACCCCCTTGGCCGCCAGCTGTGCCGATAGCCGCTCGTTCTCGTCGTTGAGGCGCTCGAGCTTCTCGATCTGTACCAACACCTGTCGGGTGCGGGCGGACTCCGCCTCCTCACTCGCCGGCTCGTCGAAGTCCCGCACCAGGTTGCGCAGGCGCGTCTTGTTCTCGCGCAGCTGGCCCCCGAGCTCGATGATCTCCTTGATCGCGACGCGCGACTCGATCACCACGCCGAGCACCACCCGCTCACCCGCCTCAATGCGCTTGGCTACCTCCACCTCCCCCTCGCGGGTCAACAGGGGCACCCTGCCCATGGTGCGAAGGTAGGAGCGCACCGGATCGGCGGAGCCAACGCTGCGGGCGGCGGCGGCCTTGCGCATCTCGGCCCCGGCCCTGCCGCGCGCCTTGGGCTCATCGTTGACCACCGCGATCTCGCTCTGGTGCAAGATATCGAGCACCAGATCCAGCTTGTCTGGATCGGACATGGAGGCCGGCAAGAGGTCGTTGACCGTGGTCATGGTCACGAAGCCGCTGTCGCGTCCGCGGTTGAGTAACGTCTTGACCGCGGAGCTCGACGCGATCTCCTCGAGGGAGGCGAGCGAAGCGTCGGCCGGTGCCGCCGCCACCGGGGCCGGTGGCTTCGGCTTCAACGGGCGTTGACCGGGTCGAGTGTCGAACAACGCATCACCGAGCTCAGCGTTGCCGGGGTCCTGGTCGGGTTCCGCGACCGCCACCCGCACCGCACCGCCGCTGTCACTGTTGATCTTGTCGCCCGGTGCGGGGGCCTCTCTGTCGGACGCCACGGGTTACGACCTACGTTGCTCGGCGTTGGGGCTGTTGAGCATATGACACGCTACCTACGAAGTCGACCGAGGAGTCCGCAGCTCCCGTTTGCGTCGGTCCAGCTCTTGACTTCGCCTCATGAGCTCAGCGGTTTGCTCGGCGCTGTCGCCGCGCGCCTCGGCCTCGCGGAGCTCTTCTAGGACCTCCCGGTGGGCTATTAGGACCTGCTCGAGCTCCAGACGGTGACGAACGTCCTCAAAGGTACGTTGCGCCAGGATTGGTGCTTCCTCCGGGGTTTCGAACTCGCGGGGCTTGATCGCGGTGAGCTCCCGGGAGAGTTGCTCCCCGAGCCGGCGCTCGAGGATCTCGGCCATCGGCGCCTGCGCCGCGGCGAGCTCGCCGCACAACACGCGCATCGGATCACTGGCCACGCCGACGATCTCTGCGAGCCGCGGGGTGAGCTCCGGGTAGAGCATCAGCTCACGCAGGATCTCGATCTCAAACTGCGAGGGCCGAGACGGCTCGGTGGGCGCTGATGACGGCCCGGGGGGCGTGGCCTCCCGGCGCTTGGACTGCTTGTGCGGTCGTTGCCGGGCCGCCGCCTCGAGGTGCAGCTTCATCTGCTCGACGTTGACCCCCACCGCCTCCGCAAGACGGGCGGTGTAGAGGTCACGCTCGAGTCCCGAGCCGAGGGCGAGAATCAAGGGCGCGAGATCACCGGCGGCCCGCGAACGATCCTCGATCGACATCTGCGCGGTCACCGCCACCGTGATGAAATGCTCGATGGCGGAACGGGCGCCACGCAGGTGCTGCACGAGGACCTCGTCCCCTTCCCGACAAACCAAGCTGTCCGGATCATCACCGGCGGGCAGCGGCGCCACCAGCGCCTTCATCCCGGCCCTGGCCACCTGGATGGTTGCCTCGCGGCTAGCCTTGGTGCCGGCGGCGTCACCATCGAACAACAACAACGCCTCCTGCGCGAGGCGCGCGCAGGTGCGAGCGTGTTCCTCGGTGAACGCGGTGCCGAGGGCCGCGACAGCAGTCCCCACCCCGGCCCGGTCGCAGGCCAGCACGTCCAGATAACCCTCCACCAGGGTAACCCGACGGCTACGACGAATCGCCTCCTGCGCCTGCGGCCAGCCGTAGAGGAGCTCGCGCTTCTGAAAGAGCGTGCTCTCCCGGGTATTGATGTACTTCGGACCTCCAGATCTTCCTATCTCTCCCCTCCTCGCTCCTCGGTCCCCCAGGCGGCGCGCGCCGAAGCCGACGATCCGATCCCCAGCGGCGGAGATCGGAAACACCAGCCGCTGGTCGAACAAGGCCCGGTCCGCATCCTCGGTTACGAACCCGGCCCGCACCGCGAGCTCCACCGGTACCCTCTTCGCCTCGAGGTAGCCGAGCAGCTCACCGCTCCTACCGCCATAACCGAGCCGCCACTGTTTGGCCTGCTCCTCGGGCACGGAGCGCTCCGCGAGATAGGCACGCCCCGGCTCACCGGCCGGTGACCAGAGGCTGTGCTCGAAGAAGGCCTGGGCGTAGGCGTTGGCCCGCGCCATCTCCTTCTCGCGCCGCCGCCGTTCGAGGACCGCCGGCGACTCCGGCTCCGTCTGCACCCCGACCCGGTCGGCCAGCTTGCGGGCCGCCTCGGTGAAATCGAGCCCCTCGTGCCGCATCACGAAGGAAAAGAGGTCACCGCCGACGTGGCAACCAAAGCAGTAGTAGAGCCCCTTGTCCGGCGTGACCGAAAAGGAAGGAGTGTTCTCGTGGTGGAACGGGCACAGGCCGACCCACCGTTGACCCTTCTTCTTGAGGGTCACCGCCGCGCCGATGACCTGGAGGATGTCAGCGCGCTGGCGAATCGCCTCTATGGTCTCGGGCGGCAGCGGCACGCGGGCTCACGTTTTCTTGCGCACGAAGTCGATGGTGTCGAGGTGAGAGTCGAGCCGGCGCGCGGCGGAGGCGAAGCCCTCGAGGTAGGTCGAGGTGTCACCGGTCAACGGTGAAGCACCCAGAATCGAGGTCAGGTTCGCCGTGTAGGTGAGTAGTGAGCGGGCGAGGTTGACGGTCACCTCCAGCGCCCGAGCCTGCTCCTCGGGGGTGAACTCCGTGGCGCCCCCCCCCTCATCGGTCTTCTCCGAAAGCGCCTCGGAGAGCTGCTCGATCTCCTCGGCCATCTGCGCCAGGCGGGAGTCCCGGTCGGTGAGATCCTGGCGGATCGCTTGCACCCTCATGCCGAGGACCCGGGCGCCGTAGACCGCCCGCTGGCGGCGGATGGCGTGGTGAATCTTCTCGATCACCAGCTCCAGGCTGTCGAAGGGTTTCATGAGATAATCGGCTGCCCCGCCGCGCAGGGCGTCGATCACCGACGCCATCGAGGGATAACCGGTCATGACGATGCAGGCGCAATGGGGCTGCCGCTGGGCCATCGTGTCCATCAGACGCAGGCCGTCCATGCCCGGCAGGTTCTTGTCCACCAGCAGGCAGGCGAGGACGTGCCCATCGGCAAGGTCGAGAGCCTGCTCGGCGTCCGGCGCGCTGATCATCTCGAAACCCTCGGGCGGCAGCGCGTGGCCGAACAGGGCCAGGATCGACGGCTCATCGTCGACCACCAGGACCGTGTTGGGCCAGGCGCTCTCTGGGTCGGTCATAAGGGCATCAAACCGCCTGCCCGGGATCTAATGCAAGCGC
>JAUUZB010001005.1 GCA_030590185.1 Deltaproteobacteria bacterium | reverse complement strand
GCCGGTCTTCGCCCCAGGTTGCTCGTGCACAGCGTCGATCGCTTGCGATCCCAATCGCCGCGCCATCAATCTCGTGCCATCAATCTCGCGCCATCAATCTCGCGCCATCAATCTCGCGCCAAGACGCAACGACGCAAGGACGCAAAGAATCGGCATTGGGCCGTCTTTCTTTGGGCGCCTGCGGAGCCGCCTAGCGGCGTCTCCTTCAGCGGCTCCGCGAGCCCTGCGGTCTCGCTCCGCAACTCCGCGAGCCCTGCGGTCTCGCTCCGCAACTCCGCGAGCCCTACGGTCTCGCTCCGCTCTTTTTTTCCGTTCGGCCTGAGCCTGTCGAAGGCCGAGTGGCGAACAGGGGCGCGCTTCGAACAAATTCAGAGCTGACATCCCGCGTTATAGAAAAAGACATTGATATCCTAAATTATCTCTAGGCAGCACTCTGCTCCGCCTGTATCCTCCGAGTCTCCAACTCCTAGTGAATGGGTGGGAACTGGTGTGACTAGCGGCGCGTACTCCGTAGAGATCCCCGACGCCGAGTACTTCACGCGTCAGGTCAAATGTCGCACCGCCTGTCCGGTCGGCACCAACGCCGGCGGCTACGCAGCCCTCATCGGCGCCGGTCGCTTTGCGGAGGCCTACGCCGAAGCCCGTCGCCCCAACCCCTTTGCCTCGGTCTGCGGTCGCATCTGCGCCCACCCCTGCGAGGCGGCCTGCCGCCGCGGCGACATGGACGACCCGGTCTCCATCCGGGCCCTCAAGCGTTTCGTCACCGAGCGTTACGGAGCTGAGTCCGCGGACCCCGTGGACATTAGAGCGCTGCTCCACCACCCGGGTCGAACCGCCGGCAGGAGCGGCAAAAACATCGCTGTGATCGGGGCGGGGCCCGGCGGCCTCTCCTGCGCCCACGACCTCGCGCTGCTCGGTCACGGGGTCACCGTGTTCGACTCGGCGCCGGTGGCCGGCGGCATGCTCTACCAGGGCATCCCAGAATATCGCCTGCCCCGGGATCTCCTGCGCCAGGAGATCGCCTTCATCGAAGACCTCGGGGTCGAGATCAGGCTCAACACCTGCATCGGTGAAGACGTCCTCTTCGCCGACCTCAACCGCGACTTCGACGCCATCTTCATCGGCGCCGGCTGCATGAAGGGCCGCGGCCTCGGCATCCCGGGCAACGACCTCGACGGGGTGTTGAAAGCAGTCGACTTTCTGCTCAACGTCAACCTCGGTTACGAGGTCGATCTCGGTGAGCGCGTCCTGGTGATCGGCGGCGGCAACGTCGCCTTTGACGTCGCCCGCTCCGCGGCTCGCTTTGGCGGCACCTCCCAACCCGAGGAGGAGGATCACCACGTCATGATCGACGTGGCCCGCCTCGCCCGCCGCTCCGGCGTGCGTCAGGTTGCCATGGTCGCCCTCGAATCACGGGCGGAGATGCCCGCGGATCCGATCGAGATCGAAGAGGCCAACGAGGAGGGGATCACCATCCTCCCGAGCCGCGGCCCCAACCGAATCGTCGGCGGCGACGGCCGGGTCACCGGCCTCGAAACCCTCGACGTCGCCTCGGTCTTCGACGACCAGGGCCGCTTCGCTCCAAAATTCGTCGACAACTCCGAGCGGGTAATCGAGACCGACACCGTGATCATGGCGGTCGGCCAACAAGCGGACCTCACCTTCCTCGGCGACGACCACGGGGTGGAGCTCTCCCCCCGGGGCCTGATCGAGGTGGACCGCGAGACCTGCGCCACCTCCCGGCCCGGCGTCTACGCCGGCGGCGACATCGCCTTTGGCCCGCGTATCGCCATCGAAGCGGTCGCCAACGGTAAACGCGCCGCCATCGCCATCCACGCGCTCATCGGTGGCGGCGACAAACCTGCCAGCGTCACCATCGAAAAGCGCGATCTCGGCGCGGTCCGCTTCCAACCCGCCGGCGTCCCCAGCGAGCCGCCGGAGATCGAGCCGCGCCACGACCCGAGCACCATCCCGGTCGACCGCCGCATCGGCCCCGCCGAGGTCGAGTGCGTCTACGAGTCCCCCCTCGCTTGCCTCGAGGGTAGCCGCTGCCTGCACTGCTGGGTCTCGCCGGTCTTTGACTCGGCCCGCTGCATCCTATGCGGCGGCTGCGCCGACGTCTGCCCCGAGCGCTGCCTCAAGCTGGTGCCGGTGGCCAGCCTACGCGGTGACGAACGCCTCTCGGCCCTATTGCGAAATCGCTACGGCGACGACGCGCCCCGGGGCAGCGCCATCATTAAAGATGAGACCGCCTGCATTCGCTGCGGGCTGTGCGCCAAACGATGTCCGGTGGATGCCATCCGCATGGTGTCTTTCACTTGCACGGGAGATCGCATCGATGACTGAGCCCAACCCCAACCGTCGCGACTTCTTGACCTGGCTCGGCCTCGCCGGGGTTGCGGCCACGGTCCTCGCCAGCGCCGGCGCCACCCTGCGCTATCTGCTGCCCACGGTCTTCTACGAACCCTCCCTGCGCGCCAAGGTCGGCCCCCCGGCGCAATTCACCGAGGGCACCATCAACTTCCTGGCCGACGCCAAGGTCTACGTGCACCACACCCAGGCGGGCTTTTTCGCCATCAGCGCCACCTGCACCCACCTCGGCTGCGTGGTGGCGGCCAAGGACGAAGGCGGCTTCACCGGTCCCTGCCACGGCTCCGTGTTCGATGAGCGCGGCGACGTACTAGCGGGACCAGCACCCCGCGGCCTGCCGTGGTTCGAGCTGACCATGTCACCGGAGGGCCAGCTGGTGGTTGACCGCTCTCGGGCCATCGAACCGGGCACCAAGTTGGTGGTGTGAGGCGATCATGGCGACGACCCAACCCAACCCGACCTCCCTCCCCCCACCGACGCTCCGGGCGCGGCTGACGACCGTTGGTCGTGAGGTGTATCGCTCGGTGATCCGTCACGGGCTGCCCAACGACGAGCGCAACCGCTCCCTGGCGGTCTTCTCCAACCTCTTTTTGCACATTCACCCCGCCCGGGT